>CAMDPQ010000108.1 GCA_945905275.1 Chlamydia trachomatis | reverse complement strand
CAACGCGTAATGATTATTATTGCCAATAAGAAAAATTAAAGATACCTCGAAGATTTTGTTAATTTTCATTACCACAAATCCTGTAACTAGCTCTTCCTATGAAGCGGCAATGCCTACAGGGCTTTTTGATTAAAATTCCTTTACACGTTCATGTCAAATATCGTTGCCAGCAGTTTCAAAGTCCAAGAGCCATCCCAGGCAGCCTGACATCTCCTCTGCGCAGTCCCCAGAACCCCTCCAAGGTCGATGCGGATTATAGTGCTAGCCAATCTTTTCAGTGCTGCCAGAGTCTCAGCTGTATTACCAGTTGCTGCTACACTTACATCCTCACAAAAATGCACCTCCATATCCCATAGAATTCTCATATTTTTTTTCTTGCTCATAGCACCTCCAAAATGTTGTGAAGACGCTACTGTTATACACGAATGTCTATCAAATCTTTTTAATCAAAAAAACCCTGATTAAAGAGTAGATTTGGTTCCGAGATTTTCTAGGATCCGGAAGAGTAGCAAAATCTTGCAGCAATGGAGGGTCAGCAGCGAGATTAGGTGTTATAATACCCTTAATGATAGTTAAAGGATAAACAGAACATACTCATTAATAATTACTTGTCGATACATTTTCCTTGCAATTGCCCTGGGGTTTCTAGCCATCTTTTTGACTGTTCTTTATTTTAATTTTCTATGCACTTGATCATGAAATGAACCATCTCCTTGCTTAATTAAAAATTCTTATATATAAGATGTGGATCTCTTAATTAAGGTCGGTGGGATTTATGTTCAATCAGCTGTTTTTATCTTCTATATTGTTATCCAGTGCTTTATATGGCGTTCATTCGCCCTCTCTTACAGCAGAAGCCTCTACCCAGCAGGTCAGATCCCCAGTTGAGCTTGCTAAAGAGCTCGATAGTATTCAAATCGATTTTGAGTTTGCTAAAGAGATGTTTATCCCCTGGTATACCGGCCCGCTTATTACCGGTGGAGCCATTAACATGCCTATGGGTCAGATCAACTTACAGCCATACGTATATTTCACCGTGAACCATGCTTTATATGATGGAAACAGGCACTCGGTCAATATCCCCAATATGTATGTCATGAATCCGTTAATGAGTATCTCGGCAGGTATTACTCATTGGCTCGATGTGGGCGTGTCTTCTCAGGGTTTTTTTTCATGGCAAGATGGACATTCCGGTCAGGCATTAGGTGACATACCAATAAACTTTGGGTTTCAGATTTATAAAGAGACTCCATATATTCCCAACTTCCGTATCATTATAGGGGAAAAATTTCCTGTAGGTGCGTATAATAATTTGAATCCTAAAAAATACGGTCTTGATATTGGTGGAGGGGGGGTTTATGTCACCCAGATAGGGTTAAATATTAGTAAGGTATTTTGGGCCCTTCCACTACATCCTATGGCCTTGCGTCTGGCTACTTTATATACTCAGCCCAACGGTAAAGCCCACGTCAAAGGGTTGAATACGTATGGTGGAGCGTCTGATACAGATGGTAAAGTGATAGTTGGTACTTCCTTTAGTGCCGACTTAGGATTTGAGGTAAGCTTAAATCAGCAATGGGTTGTTGCCACCGATATAGCATATACTGCCTCTGCTAAAAGTACTTTTCAAGGGTATCCTGGTCTTACAGCAACAGGCGTTCCTGCTTTAGTAGGATTTCCCTCGTCTGATCAGCTCTCCCTTTCTCCATCGATAGAATATAACATAAACAGCTCTTCCGGCTTGTTCGGTGTCCTTTGGTTTTCTGTGACAGGAAGAAATAGCTTTAACTTCGCTTCTCTTGTTATGTCGTATACCAAGACGTTTTAATTAAAACATAGGACCGTTAAGTTTGGTTTTTTCATTTAGATACTCAATTCTAGACCTAGGGAACAACGCAATCCATGTAATCATGGTTGCGTATCCTTTCCGTCTTATTTGCAACGTAAGAGGTAAGCGACGCCATATCAGAGCTTAACTTCTAGGCGCCCAATTGCCAGGCAGAAGCTCTTGGGGTTTGTTATAGGGATGAGATTGGATTCTACGCAGCACATCTTCAAAATACAGGCTTGGATTAATTTTTAGAGCTCGGCAAGTTTGAGATAAGCAATAGATAACTGCTGCCTTGCCACCACCTTCATTGCCTATAAATAACCCGTTCTTCCTTCCTATTACAACTAGCTTGTTCGATGAAGAAGAACAAAGACAAATTCTGATTGCAAAAGAAAAATACTTGAGCCTCAGAGATCTATACAACCAAGAGGAAGATAGTCTTGCAAAGGCGCTTGCTGACTTAATTCTAACCGAAGACATGGAAGCGGAAGAAGAAATTACTCAGGTAGTCTCGTACGGAAAAGAAGCCGTAGACTCTCTTATTCAGCTCATTGTTCAATATGACTTTTACAATCCCCTTTTTCCAGGTTATGGTATGGCGCCAGCGTATGCTGCTAAGCGTCTGGGTCTGTTAAAGGATCCTAAAGCGCTACCTGCTTTATTTTCTGTGATAGGAAAAGTGGACTTTCTTATAGAAGAAGCGGTCCTCGATGCTCTCAGACAGATAGGACCTGGAGCTCAAGAGTTCCTCATAAAAGTCTTGCTCCACCGGCCATTTACTAAAGAAAATGAAAATGCAGCTATTGCATTACTTAGTTTCCGTCTAAATAATGAGCTGGCAGAAGTGTTTTTACAGGCCCTATCGATTGCTGAGACCCATCAAAGACCACAACTTATGTCTTACTTAATTTTAGGCTGTGAGGGTTCGATATCTGCTGATGGGAAAAGCGCCTATTTAACCGATCGATTTGTGCGCAAGGTCTATAAAATAGATCTCACCTCTTTTAGTGTGGTAGGTGCTGCTTCTAATGATTCATTTATTATCCCGTACGGGATAGCAATTACCCCCGATAGTACATCTGCTTACATCACAGATTCTCAGAAAGGGACCCTCGATTACATTGATATTGCAAGCAATACCGTTATTGGATCGATTAATTCAAATTCTTTTATTAGCCCTCAGGGTATTGCTATCACTCCAGATGGTAAGTATGCTTATGTTACCGATCCGAAAGCTAAGGGGGACAAAGTTTCTAAAATTGATATTAACACCAATCAAATAGTAGGTACAATTCAGGATAATCGTTTTCGTACCCCGCAGAATATAGCTATCACGCCCAATGGAAATTACGCTTATATTACCGATACAATTGCAGGATATATCTATCAGATTGACCTTATGCAAGATGTTGTTATAGGTGTTGTAGGTAATGCTGTTTTTAACGATCCATTTGGTATTGCAATCACCCCTAATGGTCAGTACGCCTACGCTACCGATCTAAGTACCGCCCAGGTCTATCAAATCGATATTGCAACGAATCAGGTGATCGGAACTGTCTCTGGAGAGACCTTCCACTACCCTTATCATCTAGCGATCACCCCTGATAATCAGTATCTTTTTTTAACAGATACAGCAACGGATCTGGTATATAAAATCGATATCTCTACCAACCAGGTTGTGGCCCTTTTATCCGGAGCGCTTTTGTCTTATCCCTATAGTTTAGCGATTGCGCCATCTGTTATCGACACTGTGACCCCAATTATTGAAATTGAGAAACCAGAAATTATGCCAGAAATTGAACAACCACTCATTACAGGTCCCACTATTTTGACCGGCGGGTTAACGGTCTCTCAAAAAAGGAATGATTTTGGTTTAGAATATGAGAGGTTTAATAAACTCAAATGGAAGGCAGTAAGTGGCGCCATGGGTTACTGGATTTACCGGGATGGTGTTCTTATTGCAACTGTGCCTTCCTCTAAATTGAAATATAACGACCATAATAGGATAAAGGCAGAGGTCGTTACATACACAGTAATTGCTATAGATGTTTCGGGAAATCAAACAATTCGTAGTTCGGCAAGTAAATAGGGGAATTAACTGATGGGAATCAATTTTAAACGCTGTTTTTGTGTGATAAGATTGGCCATATTCATGGCACTGCCTATACTACCGTCTAGTATTGGATTATTTGGTTTGGAAACAGGTTCCTCGGATACTTCTAAAGAACCTTCTAATTTATGGGCCAAGACCGAGCCGAGTATTCAATTTAAAACAGGCTACTTTTTTTTTACTGATAGTAAGATGAGAAAAATCTATACAAGTGG
>CAMDPQ010000107.1 GCA_945905275.1 Chlamydia trachomatis | reverse complement strand
ATGAAAAGAGTCCCCCGAATTGCAAATTGTTTTGCCATCAATTGCAATTACTCCCTGAATGTTTTCAGCAAGCGTTTGGACCCATCGGACAAAGCAGCTTTCAAAAGCTTTGGGGTCAACTAGTCGAAAAAATCTCCCTATGGTGTCATCAGATGGAATGCCATTAAAACAAAGACCGACAGACTGAAACCACGACTCATACGCTAACGACGGCGATCCAATCATTAGCAGAGCAGAGAATGCCGATAATGGCGACTCCAATAATATCCATTAGAGGGTAGATTTGGTTCCGAGATTTTCTAGGATCCGGAAGAGTAGCAAAAGCTTGTAGCAATGGAGGGTCAGCAGCGAGATTAAGTGTCATGATGTCCTCAATGATAGTTAAAGGACAAACAGAACACACTCAGAAATAATTACTTGTCAATAAATTTTTCTTGCAATCGCCCTGGGTTGTGAACGAATTTACAGAACAGATGTTGCACTACCCTCAAAAAATCACTGGCAAACTCTTAGGGCGGATCACGGAAGATAAGGGTTTTATTCAGACAGGCAGCAAACTCACAGTTCTTGAACCTCGCCTTAACCCAAGTTCACTTTTTGTAGTTGCAAGCAACTGTAAGCAAGTTTTTTAGGAAATTTCATTTCCGGATTTAACACTACAACTTGAAAATCACAGCATGATTTTTTTAGATCCGAGGATCTCGGGAGAGAGGTTCAGAGCCTCATAGATCTGGCGGTGAAACTGTTCCGCTTCAGTTGTCGTCCGAAGATGAACGATGCTGGCAGCATCAGTTTTTGCACGCATGGATACGCGAATTCTGCTATTGAGTTGCGTTCGGATAGTCTCCCAACTATGGGTGATCCCCTTGGCGCGGAGGCGATGCAGAATGTCTTGGATCAAGGTGTAAGCCAAAATAGTAATCCACAAGTGCCCGTCTACTCGCTTTTCCTTTTGATGGTAAACAGGCCTCATTCCAAGAGACGATTTCATGAAGCGGAAAGCGTCCTCGACTGTACGGATGCTATTATATATGTCCCATAGTTCTTTGCCCCCAAGCTGGAGCAGATTTGTGCGAAGATAGTAGCGACCCGTTAGTTTATCCTCGATCTTCTCGGAAAGAACCTTCCATTCAATACGGGTCGCTGTCAAGCCATCGTCGGAGGGAACGGCGTTGATTTCATAGCAGCCGGAGATGGAGCGATGCTTCTCTCTAATACGCCCAATTCTCTCGAGTACTTTGTGAAGTTTTTTTCGGCCTTTAGGTTTTTGTAGAGCAGTCGCGAGCTTTTCTAAATCCCCCTCGAGGCGTTTTTGGAAAAATGTCTTCATTGAAGAAGCTGTCGCCTCCTTTGCAGGAGACTCACAGTGGAGCCATTTCTCTTGAGCATTCACGGGAAGCTCAAAAACCTTGACCTGGTATTTTTCCGAATTGCCGACCATAATCGGCTCTCCCTCAATTTCTACGGCAGGAGCTTTTTGTCTTGCAGAAACAATATACGTATAGCCAGTATCCCTGAGCCATTGGAAATTCTCTTCTGTCGCGATGCCTGCATCCATGACAATTGTTGGTTTGAGGAGATCTTCTGCTGAAGAAAGTGCCTCGATGGCGCCTTTGAGCGATTTTGGCTCACCGATATTGCCTGGAAGAAATTCAGAACGACTGAGGAATCCGTGCTGATTTAGGACAAGCCCCAGTGTGATTAAAGGGCAGTCTCTCCGCTTTTCCTTGGAGACTCCGAATTGTGCTTTTGGATTTTGTTTGGCCTGTCCTTCGAAATATGTATTGGTCAAATCGTAAAGTACGATTGTGTCTGAGTAGTTGTGAATCTGCTTTTGTTGTTTAGTCACATGCTCTTCTAACCCTTTCTTGTGCCCGAGTAATTGGTCGCTGATTTCGTAAAAGTGGTTGAGGGATGTTGATGAGAAGTCGATATCGAGCAATTCGCCAAGACCGCTCTGGTTAATTAACCTTGAATGTGTCGAACGCTCGCTGGCAGGGAACGTTGCTCTTGCGATGATACTGCCCAAAGCCATCGCAATCTGTTTTTTGGAGAACTTTAGCTCTTCCAGTTTTTCTGGCAATTTTAATTGCTTGGCAATGCGTAATAACAAATCTTCAGTTCCCACTGTGCGCGCTTCCTGATGAATAATGCTCCGCAGATCAATGGTTGCGTAATCAGGAACGGCAGATGTTTCTTCCTTTTCAATGGAGGGCTTGGCGAGGTTTTTGATTAAACGAGAGGCGTGAGTCTGGGCAAGCGATTCGATCTTCTGAGGCAGGGAAAGACAAGTTGCTTGTCCGCTTATAATCTCTTCAATACGATTTGCTAACAGCTTGCATTCTTGTTTGTCCAGCCCCAGGTCAGCGCCTAGATTAAGAAGAATACGCTGCCTCGGGCCTCGCTCAGTTCTGACCGACTCAACAAGCTGAAAGTTGAAGTACGGCTTTTTGGTGTCTTGGTTGATAATGCGTGTTTTTCGAATAAACATGACGGTGATCATAAATACATCGGGTATTTTTTAAAACATAAATAATTATTTTAATTATAATTTAGACACTACATTGCTGTTTCAGAAACAAGAGCGCTTGAAATCAGTCACTTACGATTGAATTATAGAATTTATAACGTGATTTTTAGAGAAAAGTCAGTGAACTTCGGTTAGGTATTTCTTACCATCAGCCGCTTCCAATTTCAGTTGGTTACATTTTGTAACCGACTCACTGCCCTCTTTTTTGAGCCTATTTTTTAAGACTTTCCAATAATTTCTAGCTGATTGAAAATCAGTTTGTTGGGTTAGGACTTGGATGATATCTACTACCGAAAAGTACCAGGTTTCGGTCTCTTCGTCATAAAGACGGCGTATTTTATAGTCTTCAAATACGGTCAGGTCATTTTTCATAAATCAAATTCCTAAAAGTTTCTATCAGTATAGATGCAGAAGAGGATTCTATTTAAAGAATAACCTTACGTTTAAGCAGCGAAAAACGAATGGTATTCAATGCTATTTTCACCCTCCCCCTTCACCCCCCTCCCGGAGGAGGTTCTATATATGCAAAGGAGGTAAGAGGAGAAGCTAAAATGTGGCTTTCCCTAGCTAACAAGCCCTTTGATACCTTTTTAATCCTTTACTTAGGCGTTCAGAGGGGAGTAATTCTATTTTTATAAAGGGTTCAAGCTCATAGATTTTGCGCATTCCCTCGACAAAATGGTTCGATAATTGTCCGGTCACCGGCACATTACCGAACGTTTTGTCAGAAATGGTTAAACGTTCGGCTTTTTTTATTCCCTAACTCCTTCTGAAAATAAGCCGATAAGAGCTACTGCTTTATTGAGTCCTGTGCTTCGATATTTTCCGTCTTCAAAAAATCGAGCTCGAAAAGTATGACAATTTCGCATACCCATACAGGTCTTTAATCAGCGCAGAATGGAGTCTGGATTTGTCGCACTTCGAACTGGAAAAGGCGGAAATGAACGCCTACTAGATAAAGCTTCAGATCGCTTGATGGAAAAGAAGCCGTCTGATTATTCCAGAGATCTGCTAAAATAGAGCCCAGAACTAGGGATTTTTAAGAGGTTAAAAAGCCTATTTAACATTTTACATTTTTTATGCACTTCGAGATTCAAAAGGCGTGCCATAAAATGCACTCATTTAGCTAGGGATTTCTAGGTCCTCTGCGTTTATTAGAGGAACTTTTGCGGTTGCTATTACTGGATTGGATCTTGGGAAAGCAGGATGCGACATCCCATTCCATAGGTTCGTCCAAATAGATGCTGGAGGACTAGGTAGGACTGCCTGGGGCTCTGCTATTT
>CAMDPQ010000106.1 GCA_945905275.1 Chlamydia trachomatis | reverse complement strand
CCCCCCCCCCCCCCCCATAAACCCAAGAAAAAAAATCCAAAGCAAACCTATTGCCCAATTTTATCAAAAGCAGTAGACTATGGGCATACGCTTTCTTCGAGGTTATCACAAATCATGCCAACATCACCCTTAAAACCTCTTCAGCCTCCTTTAGATCTCCCCTATATCCAGCAATCCACGTCAATTCAACATTCACCCAATGCCAAAATACAGACCATCAATCCTCATAGAATGATGCAAAAGAGCAAAGAACCTCAACATAACTGCCTATCCGGATGGATCAAGAGAGTCTTTCTGTACCCGATGCCAGAGAATTCCATCCAACGTTGTTTTAAGTTCCCGTCTTAAAAACAGCCCCCACAACTTATTTTCTGGTAACTTCTTCTATATAGGCTAACTGATCAAGGCGCAAATCAATCACCGTTTCATGCGTACATTTATCTTGGGTGTTACAAGCAGATGTTACCCGTAAACTATCTATTTCAATAAGCTTACTTCTCAGCTCTAGGTAGTTTCCTAACTCTTGAGAGTAACGATCAGAGCTCAGCCGTAGATAATGGATACAAGAAACAGGTATAGCAGAAGATCCAAAAACTTCGTTATCTACGACAACAATAACCTCGCGGCTCCCTAAATTTAGATCGAACGCCTTTGATACATCAATCCGTTTAATCCGAAACAGATCCCGAGACACGGACTGCATTCTGAACATGATATCAAAAGCAAGCTGTAGAATAGGACTCTCTAAAGGATGATTCCATTCTGATTTAGGCCACTGAATACCTCTAGGCTCTGATCCAAATGCGGATAATCCTAGATAAATTTCAGGGAGATTTTTCGGAGGAAAAAAGGGGTGCATAGGAATCAAAAAACCCTCTTTATCAATACCGATATTTTCATAATCATAGACCCATCCAACAGGCTGTCGTACAGTATAATCGACATATAGAGTAGAAGGCTTAATGAGCTTTACCTCCGCTTGTTTAATTAAAGGAGAAGAAAGTAAGACTGCGACCGCTGCTGCTGGATCAAATCGAGAAACCACCCGTGGTCGATTTTTAGATAATCTCATAAGCTGCGCTAAATATTCTGAGCTCAAAGGTTCTTTCTGAGGACCTGTTTGTATAAGAGAAGTGATGACAGGAACCTCTTTTTTATAAACCTGTCTGGATGGATCTAAAAAAAAAGAAAATAGAGTATGCGCTGAACCTGATATAATAAGGGTAGATCCGACAATCCAGGATAAGGCTTGTATTAAAGGGATCTGCACCCTACGTTTCTGTGACATAGGTCTTTCCTAATGATCGCAAACGTTCTAATAAAAGAGGCCCCTGTTTTGTAATATCCCCAGCTCCCATCGTAATTACCAAATCTGTTTCTTTTACAAAGCCCACAAGAAATGCAATAAGAGCATCTTGACGAATATGATAGATATTTTCGCGGGCCGAAGAAATAACCTTTTCATATAGCGCTTGAGTACTAACCCCTTCGATAGGGGCTTCACCTGCTGCATATAAATCGGTTAATACAACGACATCAGCTTGCGTAAAAGCTTGAGGAAATTCGTTTATACAATCCTTCATCCTTGTATACCGGTGGGGCTGAAAAACAAGAATAATCCGACGATCGGCAAAGGCTTGCTTAAAGGCTGAAACTGTAGAACTGACTTCAGTGGGATGATGCCCATAATCATCATAAATACCAACCCCCTTCTCCTCCCCAACTTTATCAGCACGACGAGAAACACCCGGAAAAGAGGAGAAAGCTTGTCTAATGTCTTTTTCCTTGCCAGTAAGCCCCAAAACTAAAGCAAATACTGCTGCCGCGTTTAATGCATTATGACGACCGATCAGAGGCAGTTCGATTGCTTTATATAGTACATCATCGATACGCAAAGAAAAAGAAGAGACCCCTCCCTCCTGGATAAAATCACTAATGTATACATCTGCATCCGGATCAAAGCCATAGCTGACACCCTCTAAACCCATCTGTGTCAGACGCAGATCATCTTTACACCACAAGAGATTTTTTGCAGACTTTACCTTAGCAGAAAAATCTTTAAACCCTTGCATCAAAGCCGCTTCTGATCCCCAGTAATTCAGATGATCTAAGCCGATATTGGTAATAATGGCACCGGCGGCATCAGGATATGCTAAAAAAGACCCATCACTTTCATCAGCCTCTGCGACAAAATACCTACCCTGACCTGCTCTGGAATTCACCCAATAGTTCTTTAAGATCCCACCCACTGCAAAGGTTGGATCCCATCCTATCGAATGAAGAACATGGGCTAACAAAGAAGAGGTCGTTGTTTTCCCATGAGTTCCCGTTACCAGTAAGGATTGAGAAGAGTGCATTAACTGGGCCAGAAGCTCTGATCTATGCAAAAGAGGGAGCCTGAGCTTTTTTGCCTCTACCCACTCAGGATTATCCTGTTTAATATCGCTACTATAGACAACTGTAGCTAAAGGAGATATATTGGATGCGGAATGATGCGCAAAGATCTGAGCACCGGCAAGCTCAAGCTCTTCCGTAAGAGGCGAAAGCACCCGATCACTACCTGTTACAGATCTGCCTTGCTGGACTAGAATGCGAGCAAGAGCACTCATCCCAATCCCACCGATACCAATAAAATGATACAACTGACTCATCGATCACCCATGATGTTTTATGATGACATGATTACACTTATAAGATCCATGAGACTATCCGTGTGTTTTGATGTTTTAAACACGTCAATGGCTTTGAGCCTTTCCTGCAAATTCTCTAGATTTGCTATTTCTTTTAAACAAGCACCGACAGCATCAGGCGTAATATATCGTTCTTCTAAGCAGATAGCTACACCCAGTTTCTGTAACTCAAGGGCATTAATATACTGATGATCTTCCGAGGCCTTGGGAAAGGGAACCAAAATGGCCGGTACACGAAATCGAATCATTTCAGCAATTGTTGCAGCACCGGACCGGCACATAGCAAAATCTGCAGCAGACCAAGCATAATGCATTTCTTGTTCAAACTCTTT
>CAMDPQ010000105.1 GCA_945905275.1 Chlamydia trachomatis | reverse complement strand
ATTGAAAAGCTGCTGAAAAAACAACTGCCTAAATTAGTGGTTCCCGGATTTGAACCAGACCTTTCGATTAAGCCTCAACCTATTGCGCATCGATCTTTTGGACGAAATAAACCTTCTTCTGGAAGCCGCCAAGAAGGATTTTCCCGTTTTGATAGAAAGAAAAAGCCACCTATCCCAGGACAGAGGCTTCTTCATAGCGCTATGCAGGGGCATAAGCATTAAAGGGATTTTACTGTAGTTGTTATCTTCCAACACCTGTGGATTTTAGGATCATGAAAATCTACAGGTAGTGTTTTTTTAGAGATCTCTTCGATACGACATTCTCCAAATACACTCAGATCAAAGTGAAATTTTCTGGAATTTGTGCTAAAGAAAAGGATTCCTCCGCGTGAGAGAAGCTTTAGGCTATCTTTAATCAAAGTAATATAGTCGATTTGGATATCGAACATCTTATCCATTTTTTTTGAACGAGAAATAGTGGGGGGATCGATGATAATGACGTCATATTTTGTAGAAGATAAAATCTCATCCTCCAAGAATTTTTGGTAATCAGCCCGTATCATTATGTTATTGTGCAGGGATAAATCATTGAGGATAAAGTTATCTTGTCCCCAAGCTATATAGGTATTAGACATGTCAACGCTTGTTGTAGAAAGAGCTCCTTGCATTGCTGCATGGACGCTAAATGAGCAGGTGTAAGCAAATAAATTGAGCAGTCGTTTACCTACGCAGGCTTTAGCGACAATTTGTCTTGTTTCTCTGTGATCGAGAAAAAGTCCTGTATCGAGATAATCCGTAAGATTGACTTTGAATTGGACTCCATATTCTTGCACCGTAAAAAAAGCTTGCGAGGAAGCGGCTTTTTCGTACTGTTCTGTTTTTTCTCTTTTGATCCTTGTTCTCCAGTAGATCTTAGCGAGGTCCGCATTGAATAGTGAGGTCAGTAGCCCCATGGTCTCTTCATACAGATCTTGTGGGGGTTCATCAGAATCTTTTGTGAAAGTAAAATAATGAACGCAAAATCGGCCGTCATAAAAATCGATCGCAACAGGGTATTCTTTAATATCTCGATCATAAATACGAAAGCAATTACTACGGGTTCTTTTTGCCCATTTCCGGATATGGTTGTAGTTTTTACGTACTCTGTTTTTAAAAGCAGAGTTCTTATCTTCCTTATCTATCAGAGAGGGGAGAGAAAACAAGGGGGCTGAATCCATCGGGTAGGGCATCCTATTTCGAGAAATGAAGCTCTATTTTACGATATTCTTTGATAGAGCTCAACTCCTTAGAGCATTATATAGTGAATCTGGGGCATGTATTTTTTAAATCTGAGATCATTCAGGCTTTTCTTTTTAATTAGTTGTTATTAGGAAGTTATGATCTCCGTTTTTTCCGTTTTTTCTACTCTTCTCAATATATCCTGAATTTACAGACGGAATTTTAGGCTAGCGGAAGATCTGCCGGTGCCCTTAAAGACAGATCCAGGTGTCAGGTGATCCTTGTACATTTTGCTTCAAACTGCTCAGATCAAAAGATTCATTTGCCTTATATGGAATTGGATCGGTCTGAGCCGATGAACCTTTATGGTGATGTAGGCTTTTGTACGGATGTGCTGGAATACAGTCCTGTTGAATCTTTGGATGATGTGATTGCAAATATTATGTATTTGTACTAAGAGAGCTTTTTTGGTCATTGCCCTTGTTCCAGATGTTATGGGTGTTCTTATTCATGAAACACTCCATGTATCTGTATCTCCTTTTATTTTTTGGCAAGACAGGTTTTCTGGCTATCGTATTTTGTAAGCTGCCTATTCTACCGATCGTGCCTAATTTTATGTGGAGAGAAGATAAGTAGGTTGGCACCTATGAAATAATCAATAGATAAGAGCCGTTAACTTGTTCCTCTAGCACAATACGTGTTTGTAAGGTGATAGGGTCTTCAAGCTATCTACTTTTTTTGCATTTTCTGAGTTTTATCATCATTATTGAGATTGTCTAAGGCATAGATTTAAGATAATCGAAAAAAAAGTGTTATTTTATTTGCTCTCAGTCATTTGGAATTTATCATTGGGAAAAATGCACAGGTGATTTAAGTTAGATGGGTAATGACTCAAAAAAAATTATCAATGAAAGTTACCTGGAGGTCTTATGGCGATGATTGATCAAATTAATGAAGGGATTAAGGAAGCAATGAGAAGTCGTGATCAGATTAGGCTCTCTACCTTGCGTATGCTTAAATCGAGAATATTAGCAGTGGATGCACGAGCTAATCTTTCTGATGCAGAAGTCATTAAATTATTTAAAACTTATTTTGGTAGCCTGCAAGAGGCATTCGAACAAGCTCAAAGTGTGAATCGCCCCGATATTGCGGAGCCTTTAAAAAAGGAATTGGCGATTGTCCTAGAGTTTTTACCTCAAGTTCTTTCCGTGGAAGAAACTAATAAGATTGTCATTCAAGCGATTGCTGACTCTGGAGCTAAAACAAAAAAAGATCTGGGTATGGTGATGAAAACGATTATGAAGCTCAATGTTGAACTCGATAGTAAGCTTGTAAAAGAGCTTGTTAGTGGATTGCTGAGCGATTAAGCCTCTATCCCTTTTAGGCCTGCAGGGTAGCTAAGTCCTAGTTGATATTTTTCTTTATCGAGGTTAAGGGAGCTAGGGGAAGGTTCCCCATAACAGCTTAGACAGGCTGGTTGGATAAATCCTGTTCAGTCTAAGCCAGCCACCGCACCCTTGCTCTATGGACATTCTAAGGCATTTAAACAGGTGAAGATTTTTTTAGGGTAGCGGACTTCCATGCATTCTTTGATCGAATAGAAAGCACCAAACCTTTACAGCGTTCCTTGAAGGTTACAAAGGTGTATTCCATTCAGATAAATGGGGAGCGTATGAAAAAGAAGCCAAAGACAAAGATAAGACATGGCGGTCATGCTGGAGCCATATTAGGCGGAAATTTATAGCAGCAGACAGTGGAGATCTTACATTTCGAGAAGAAGTGTTGCTGGATATTCAGCAGATTTTCGAGATCGAGCAAAAGTGTAAAACAGCGACTCCCGAAGAACGTGTTAGAGTGAGAGAGCTAGAAGCCTGGCCTATACTAGATGCCTTAGTGAAGAAAGTTAAAGCAATACTTACGACTAGAATACTTCCTAAATCAAAGATAAGTGGAGCTATAGGCTATTTTATGGGACTGGCGC
>CAMDPQ010000104.1 GCA_945905275.1 Chlamydia trachomatis | reverse complement strand
TGTTTTTTTTTGTTGCTTTAAGGAGTTCTATTTGTTGCTCCATTAGACGCGCTTGTTTTTTCATTTTTGCAAATCCACTACCCATATGTACCCTTTTTTATCGTTAATTTTTAGAAAATACACCGTCTAGCTCAACTGCTGCAAAGCGTATGACGGTTTCATGTTTGCTGTGTGGTTTATAGCTTGATATCGCACTCTGGGAGACATTATGTGATGGTTGTGCAGGTGGAGTCTCGTTCTGAATTATGATGGTATCAACCACTGGCAATGCCAGAGAGGGTTGAATATACACCTCAGATGGAGAGGGGGCTCTACCTTTTAGTAAGGTGGGAGCCGTTTGGAGTGGAACTGGCTCTATGCTTGTATCTTGTGTTATTTTCGGAATAGAAGGAGATGCTATAGTGATTTCGGGTAGTGCTAGGCGTGATGGTGAGGTATTTACAGGCTCTATATCCCCTGTCGGCTTCCAGGATGTCAAGCTCATCTGCATCTGCTGTAGACTATACACTAACGTCTCTATAGGAACCCGTTTTTTACTCCTGATGATATGCAGCAGGATCATTTCTATGCTGATCCTTTTAAAGGTCGTCTTAGACATCTGTTGCATCCACCCAATGAGGTAGTCGAGTATGTATAAGCAGAGCTCTTGGGGGTAGATCTGTCTTGCAGAATGTAGGTATTTTGTGTGCTGGGCAGGAGATTGTATAAGAGTATGGCCGATATGAATCGATAAAATCGTTCGAAAATGCTCCAAGAGGCTGTCTAAGAAATAGCTAAGATCCTTTCCTGAGGCAAAGATCTTTTCTGCTAGGATAAATGCACAGGATAGATCTTGATTTTCTACTGCCCGATCGAGTTCAAAGAAAGTGGATGCTGTAATAAGACCGAGTGAAGTAGATAGTTTGTCAAGGGTTAGCGTCCCCTCATTATAGCACAAGACCTGGTCAAGGATCGATTCTGCATCGCGTAAAGACCCTTCAGAAAGTTGACCTACAAGTTGTAAGGCGTCCGTTTCAACGATCACGCCGAGGTCCAGTGCGATTTTCCCTAACTTTTTTTCGATTAATGCCGTTGGAATCCTGCCTAAGTCAAATCTTTGGCAGCGACTTATAATCGTTGGAAGTACTTTATGAGGTTCAGTCGTCGCAAAGAAAAATTTGACGTGGCTTGGGGGTTCTTCTAGTGTTTTTAATAGAGCGTTAAATGCTTCTTTCGTAAGCATATGGACTTCGTCGATAATGTAAATCTTACATTTCCCTGAAGAGGGGGCATAGCCAATCGTTTCATTAATTTGTCGAATATCATCAATGCCTCGATTTGATGCGCCGTCGATTTCCATAACATCTAGGAATCTCCCCTGTCCAATTTCCAGACAAGATGAGCACTGATTACAGGGTTCATACTCTTGCGTCAGGTATTGACAGTTTAGTGCTTTGGAAAAGACTCTGGCAAGCGTGGTTTTTCCGGTCCCTCGGCATCCACAAAATAGATAGGCATGTGCTGTGCGTTGAAATCGTATCGCGTTTTTGAGGGTTGTAACGACGGGTTCTTGTCCTATTACATCTAGAAAAGTTTGCGGACGATATTTTCTTGCAATCACTTGATAAGTGTCAGCGGGTATGGCTCGGCTCATGCGCTTTTTTTCCTTAAGAATAGGGGGAATTTCTTATGGTCTGAGTATAAGATAAAAAGTCTAAATTAAAAAGAAAAATTATCTTTTCATATTCTGTCAACTTTACAGTGATTGTTAGGGGGATAGGATCAGTTTTTATGTCAAATTATCCCTTTTTGCTATTAAAAAAAATAATGAGCGGGTACTTTCTATAGAAAGTTAGACCCCTTATTTACATAACTTTGTTATGCTGCCTGAAAAAGTCCCGTATCAAAAGGATCAATGAGCATATGCCTGGCTCGTACATCGAAGCTCCCTCAGGAGAACCTCTGAAAGGATGGAGGAAGTGGTTCGGTCAAAAAAAACCAGGTTGGAGGTTTTTTTTAGCTGCTATTTTTGTTTGTGTATTAGCACTATTTATTCACTTCCGTGAAGTCGACGTAGAGGTGTTAGAGGTTGGTTCTATATCCAAGCAGTACATTATAGCTCAAATTGATTTTGAGTTCCCTGATGAAGAATCTACACTGATTTTAAAGCAACAAGCGATACAGGATATAGGGGTTATTTATAGGTTTAACGATAAACAGATCTCCTTATTTATGGCACAATTTGAGCACGAGCTCATTAAGCAAAGAATTTGGAGGGAAGAATTTCCTAAAACGACTTTTGAGTCGATGTATGAAGCTAGTGAATGGCTCGAAGAACACCTAGAGACCGTGCGCTTCACAGATCTTCGCACCATCGAGAAAATGAAACAATTGAAGCTTGATACGAAAGATTTTTATGATGTCCCGTATTCGGATCGTAAAACATCTATTTTACCTCAAAGTTTTTGGAAGGATAGTCAGCGCACGGTTTTTCAAGATAAGAATTGCGATCCTAAGATGGCTTTTTTTATCACTTCTTTTTTTGAAAAGCAGTCTTGGAAGCTTATCGAAGACTTTCGTTTGGAAAAACACCTCAAGTTTTTGGTGCAAGAGAAAGTGCCTCAGCAATACGCGAAAGTAATGGCTGGCAGTCATATTGTTGATCCAGGGGAGAAAGTTAATTTATCCCATATTTATATGCTCCAGTCGATGAAAAATGCCCTCGGACAGTCACGTAATTTATGGGCCTTCTTAAGTATACTAGGGAGTCTGATTTTATCTGCGATTGTGACTTTGTTGCTTGGGGTATATCTTAAGGTATATCATCAAGCCATTTTATACTCGACTCGTAGACTTATCTTATTTATCACGATTTTACTCCTATCCTTGGCTCTAGCTAAAGGGACTGAGTACTTATTGCTTTATAAAGGGTTTAATCTTATTGAGCTTGCACGGTATCCAGTAATTGTTCCATTCGCCTCACTTCTTATGTGTTTGCTTTTGGGAACAAGGATTGCTTTGCTTAGTGTCATTTTTTTAACTGTTATAGAGGGAGTTACTCTCGCAATTGATCATGAACATTTTATAGTGTTAAATTTGATCGCTTCCCTTTGTTCTATTTTATTTGCGCGCTCTTTGCATAAAAGAAAAGAAGTCTTCGAAGTATTTGTTAAAACATGGCTTTGCTGTTTGCCTGTATTAATGGCTTTTAACCTTCATGAAGGGGTCTTGCTGGACATCAATTTATTGAGTGATTTCATGTATACCTTTGGTTTTCTCATGATTTCCGCACTGATTGCAGTTGGTGTTCTTCCCTTATTTGAATCTATTTTTAAAGTCATGACAGATATGTCACTGATGGAATACATGGATCCGAATAATGAGCTTCTACGCAGGCTCAGCCTTGAAGCTCCAGGAACTTATCAACACTGTCTTGTTGTAGGGAATATCGCAGAAGCCGGTGCTAGATCGATTGGAGCTAATGACTTATTTTGTAGAGCAGCTACCTTGTACCATGATATTGGAAAACTTTTTAACCCTCATTATTTTACGGAAAATCAGCTAGGGGGTTTTAATATTCATCAGCTGCTGACTCCTTTAGAATCCACTCATGTGATTATCGCACACGTTGCTGAAGGGGAGTCTCTTGCAAAGAAATATCGATTGCCACAGTCGTGT
>CAMDPQ010000103.1 GCA_945905275.1 Chlamydia trachomatis | reverse complement strand
TTGCAGCTTCAGCAGATCCTGTTTTTTAAAGAGCTGGGCTTTTCGTTAAAACAGATCCAAAAGGTTCTTGGGAGCGACGATTTTGACCAGCTTTCTGCCCTCTATTCTCACCGCAAGTCTTTGAATAAAGAATGGGAGAAAATAGGGTTGCTGCTGAAAACCATCGATAAAACGATCAAACACATGAAAGGAAAGAAAAAAATGAAAGACAAAGAAATGTTCGATGGCTTCAACATCACATTAGTGAAGGCTAAGAAAGGCCAATCCTATTCTGCAGCCGAGGAACTCGTAGGTCAAAGCGTAAAAGACCCGACAAAAGGCGCAGAAGACGTTGAGAAACGAGAAAAAGCCTATTATGAGAATATCGTCAAGACAGCTCACGCTCTATTTGAGGAACTAGTGCATTGCATCGAAAAAGGATTCGATCCTGCAGACGATGAAGTGCAAAAGATCATCAAGAAGCACCATGCCTTCGCAGAACAAACCCATTCTGCAACAAAGGAAGTGTACAAGGCCATGGCCCAATTGTATGCGGAACATCCAGAGTTTCGAAAACAGCTGGATCCTTTTCATCCAAGCCTGGCTGTCTTTATGGCAGAAGCCATGAAAATATTCGCTGATCGAAAATTATCTTAAATTATTATGCAGCCGGGTCATCCCGGCTGTTTTTCAATATAGAGAAGCCCAATGGATCATGACCCAGCTTTTTAAAACAGCCCACAACTCAGAGAGTTTCTCTTTTCTCAAATATTCAGAAAGAGCGACTTTTCTTTTCAACCTCAAAATCACCAAAAAATCTGTTATTTAGCGCTGTAGCGTAAGCGGTAAGCGAGGCCATATCAGAGCTTAATTTTTAGGCGCCCAATTCTGAGGCAGAAGCTCATGGAGTGTGTTATAGGGATGGGATTGGATTCTACGCAACACATCTTCAAAATAAAGGCTGGGATTAATTTTTAGAGCTCGGCAAGTTTGAGATAAGCAGTAGATAACTGCTGATGCTTCGCCACCACAAGCTCGCTAAAACAGAGGGCAATCCCAGAGAAAGAATAAGGTTCTTAGCATTTGCCCATCTTCGCGAGGGGAAAACATTCACCGCAACAGCAGCTTCCGTGAGGGTAAAGCTCAGATCTTTGATGAGGTGGATTGAGAAATTTAAGACAGAAGGTTTTGAGGGGTTAAAAGATAAATCCGGTAGAGGAGCGCAGCCGTTTTTAGCTTCGGAAGATCACCATGCATTTAGACAAGCTGTTTTGGAGTTACAAGAAAAGAGAATAGGTGGTCGTGTCAGGGGAAAAGACGTTTTCGAGTTGATGAGAACAAAATATGGAGTCAATCCGACTTTAAAAACAGTGTATAACACATTAAAAAGATCCGATCTTGTATGGATTACAGGTCGTTATGTGCAAGGGTTTGTTGCTTTCGAGATGTTTCGGAAGAATAGACGCCTTGTTTTCTTTTTGCTTCTTCCAGGATGGCCCATTCCTTGGCTTCTTGAAAGCTCGGCAAAGTTTTATACGCTGGGGGAAATCCATCTTGGGCTCGAATCATTACTTTGTAGCCAAGAGTCCCGTTTTTGTTCTTTCTTTTTTGAATAGTTGCTACTGTCTCACACTCCAATTGGTTGGTTTATGTGAGCACATGAGCTGAAGAAGGCTGTAGAGAGTTGAGTCTTGGTGTGCCACAGCTGTGCCACAAACTCTTTAGTGGCTGGTTTTTCTAATGATTTTTTGTCATTATCAACCTTAAACACTCTACCACAACGGGTGAAATAAAATGGGGGCGGTTGGACGCATTCAGAACTTTTGAATGGGGAAAATTGAATATTTTGGTTAACCTTATTCGATCCCTTCCTTTAGGGAAATTCTTGATGGTTTAAGAATCAAAAACTGAGAGTGATTGAACATGTTTATTGACTTAAGTCCTTTTCGACATAAAAATTTTAAAAGATTATTTTGTGGCCAGTTAATCTCGGCATTTGGAACTCAAGTGACCGCCGTCGTGATACCTTTTCAGGTTTTCACCATCACACAATCCACTTTCTACACGGGATTGATCAGTGGCGTTGAATTTATCTTCCTCTTCTTTTCTAGCCTGCTAGGTGGGGTTCTGGCTGATCGCTTTGAAAAGCGTAAAATTTTGATCTGGGCAGAAATCGGTTTAAGCATCGTTCCTCTGGGTTTGGCAGTAAATTCACTCTCTCGTACTCCCAATTTGGGGATTATTTTTGTACTAGCTGCATTTGCATCTTTCTTGGGAGGGATACATCGCCCATCGCTAGAAGCACTAACTCCCAGGCTCGTCTCAGAAGCTGAAATCGCCAAAATCAGCACTTTAACCCCGATGCGTCACATCCTGACAACGATTCTAAGCCCAATGATCGGTGGTTTTTTAATGATTTCAATAGGAGCATTTTATACCTATCTTTTTGATGCAGTCAGTTTTTTCATCTCTTTGTTATTTCTATTAGGGGTGAATTATAAAAAAGTAACTGATAACGTAATCAGCTCAAAATCAAAGTCGATGCTCGATGAATTCATTGAAGTGTATCGCTACATCAAAGCGCGTCGGGAAATCTTAGGTAGCTATGCCAGCGATTTCATCGTCATGGTATTCTGTAACCCTATTGTACTATACCCTGCGCTAGCAACTGCTTTTCAACGAGAACAATCTGTAGGGATGCTCTATGCTTTCCCATCTATTGGCGCTTTTCTCATGACTATAACATCTCGCTGGACATTAGCTCGCAGACGTTATGGTGTTTTTATCATTTGTGCAGCAGCGCTGTGGTCGCTTTCATTAGTATTCGTAGGTCTAGCTCCTAGCTTTAATCTGATTTTACTAGCTCTGCTATGTGCCGGATTTTTTGATATGGTGAGCGGAGTATTTCGTATGTCTCTGTGGAATGAAAGTATTCCTGAATCGATCCGAGGACGGATGGCTGGATTTGAAATGCTCAGCTATATGAGCGGTCCTCTACTGGGGAATGCTCTCCTAGGATTTCTAGCTGATCGGGTAGGGATTCAAATTGCCCTCTTCTGGGGGGCTTTATGTAGTTTAAGCCTTCTTTGTACGTTTAATTTCTGCATCCCAGCTTTGTGGAAATATAGAAAATCGGTTTAATTTCTGCCGACAGTTCTTTGCTCTTCCAATGAGTGTATTAATACTGTCAAATTCCAAAAATTATTCCTCTACTGACTCAAGTTCTGAATCTGATGAAAAACTCCCACTCCTGAATTTAGTATTTCTGAATTTGCAATTGAGAGACGAAAGTCGCTCAATATCAGCTGAATAACCATTTCTCATGATGATGAACTATAAGAAGTGTCCAAAAGGATGGGGCAACCTGGACCTGAACCAGGGACCAACGGGTTATGAGACCCATTGCATGGGAAACTCTGAACACAGTAGAGTTAACCAGAACCGATTTTCTCTCGCAAGAAAATTTAGATCATGTTCCTATAGGTTCTGAAATTTTCTCTTTCTTTCTACTCATTTGCGGAAAAAATGAGGAAAACTTCGAAAAGGTAGCCAAGTCAAATGGTTATTGATTACTGGCCTCATTGCCTACAAATAACCAGTTCTTTCGTCCTATTACAACTAGCTTTAGCGCTCTTTCTGCAACATTGTTATCCGGCCTGGCGCAGGGATTTGCGATATAGTTCTTTAAATAAGGCGCTAGTCCCATAAAATAGCCTATAGCTCCA
>CAMDPQ010000102.1 GCA_945905275.1 Chlamydia trachomatis | reverse complement strand
AGAGCGATGATTTGGCTGGGCGCATTTCCTGTAAACTTGAACGAAAAGGGTGGGGGTTATGGGCTGTATCAGTCCGAGATATTGCGGATTTTATTGGGTTTATAGGGCTTTCTGAACCTTCTTCCGATGCTCATTTTACACCCGCTGTTGAAGTTGGGTGGAGACTTGCTTTCGACCATTGGGGAAAGGGTTATGCAACAGAAGGAGCTAAAGCAGTCTTGGAATATGGATTTGAAACGCTGAATCTCCATGAAATCGTCTCTTTTACAGCTATTCAAAACATGCGTTCGAGACGTATTATGGAAAAAATAGGTATGCATTATGACCCAAAAGATGATTTTGACCATCCAAAGCTACCAGAAGGTCACTCATTGAGAAGTCCTTTGATTTATCGTATGAATCATAACCAATGGAGAAGTCAATAATGTCCACTTCTGATCACCTTCCGATACGATAAGAAAGATAGAAGTTGTTGCATATAACTCAAGCTGGCCTGAATTATTTGAGGTAGAGGCAGAGATGATTAAACGAGCACTGGGGCATAATTGCATAGAGATTCATCACATTGGTTCAACTTCTATCCCTGGATTAAGTGCCAAACCTGTTATCGACATGCTTCCTGTAGTCCGAGATATTCAAGAAGTCGATAAAGCAACCAAGGCTATGGAGTCCCTAGGATACGAATCCAAAGGTGAGTATGGCATGGCTTTTAGAAGATATTTTCAGAAGGGCAAGAACATTCGGACACATCATGTACATGTATATCAAGAAGCCAATCCTGAAATCAGCAGATATTTGAAATTCCGTGATTGGATGCGCTCTCATACTTCTGATGCTGAAAATTATGGTAAGCTCAAACTAGAATTGGCTAAGAAATTCCCTTACGACATCCTCCAGTATTGCAATGGAAAGGATGCTTTTGTTGCAAGCATCGTAAGCGGTAAGTGAGCCCATCTTTTAAGCAATTCCATTCTTTAGCTAAATTAGACTTCTTTCAAAATTAAACTTTTGATTATACTACCTCTCCTTCTTAAGAGAGTCGTGATGAAATTTGAAGCAGTAAAAAACTTGGGCGATGAAAAATTTCGCAGTCTAACCGGTATCAAGCGATCCACGTTTGATAAAATGGTGGGTATTGTAGAACAATCCATTAAAAAGCAGTAAGTATTCGATTGTAAGAAAAATGAGGTGATTGAAGGAAAGAGCTCCTATAGGATTAAATCCATCATTTCCACAGAACCTTGATCCAAAGGACGGATCGTTCGAGGCATCGTGATACAGTTTAATTCTTTAGCGCAGCCATGGCTTTTCCAGAAGCCAAGCCATCCTTCACGCCCTTCAGTTATTCTGACCTGCCTAGAAATACTGAGCCTATTGCCCTCTTGGAGAGGAGGAGACTTGATTAAATCGGCAAAAGACAAAGCTTCATTATATTCTTTTCTATCCTGGCAAACAGCAACGAATCTGCACATCACTAGATCAAAAAACATAGCGTCTCTTCCCTCAACTGAACCAATCTCAAGAGCCATATCCAAACGCTCCGTCAGAGCTGCACCTTCTTTTGCACCAAATTGATCCGCAATTTCTGCGATATATCTCGGGTCTTGTATAAGGCTGGTAATTTGCACAGCGGTATCCCAATCCAAGCAAAGAGCATACCTCATGAGAGAATCAGCTTGGATTTTTGTATTTGTTATCTCAGAGGTTAATAATACAACATCCTCTGCCTCTATAGAATCGCTACAACGACCTATTCTTTCTTGCAAAAAGAGATCCCTACGTGCAGAAATCGAATCTTGCTTAAGAATAGTAAGAACCTGACCTACTCTCATCTCATTAAAAGCCCCGATAAAGGCTCGCTTACACCTACCAGCAAGAAGCAGATTCTCCGATAGGGAAGGATGAGACATAACCTGATAAGCTTGCTCCACCTGTCCTGCAGCAAGCAGACCAAGCCCCATCTCCTCGAGCTCCACATACTCTGAAGCTGTTAGAACCTGTCGTTTTGCTTCAGCAAGGAACTGTGCTATCTGCGGGCGTGGATAGCTCTGATGTAAGCCGATAATCTCAGTCCCTGACAAGTTCTGAAGATCTACGTCTTGAAAAATAAAAAATCTTGCAAGATTCTGACCCATAGCTGTTTGAGAGCGATCTAATAAAGCAAAAATCCTCTCCTGCAATACGTATGATAACGGGTAATGCTGATATCGAAAGAGTTGCTCCACATTGATTCGAAATGTCCGATGAGCGATCATAGAGTTTGATAGACCCTTAGGTTCTAAAAAACAGAATATCCCTGATAATTCCCTGACACCAATAATAGAAGAAATTAAATTCATAGTAATACCATATTATTAAAAGTTTAATTCTAATAATATGGTATTAATTTACTATAAAGAACAAAACAACATTTTAATTAAAAAAAAATTAACGACATTGCATTAAAAACCTTCAGATGGTATTTTCTTCAACCAAAGTCACTTAAATTATACATGGAGAACTAAAATGCATAGTATTTCAACGATATCCCCTCTTTATGCAATGCCCGAATCTACCCCTCAAGACGTAAGTGGTGAAACATTCGAGACTCTCCAGTCGATCGCAGAGACCTATCAAGAGACCGATGCGCTATGCCAAGAACTACCCCTGAGCGGAAGTGTTCAGCGATCACTCAATACGAATCTTGGCCTACTTGCGATCCAAACATTAGCAAGCGCCGAGCTGCATAGTGATAGGAAGAAACAACAACTGCTAGCGGAGATGCAAGGATACAATGGAAGTCTAAAAGATATCTCTGAGCTCATTCGAGCCCTTACAGAGCGCAAGGCCCAAGGGAAAGCGGATTTTAGCGAACCCCAATTCCGAGATCTCATTGATCGAGTTCGTGAAAGCAATAGAGACCCCCACACCCAGCAAAGCGTAGTCCCTGACTACCAATATAACTGGCCGAGTGAATCAAGTATTGACATCACCTTACAAGGATTAAATGACAGGGTCAAAATCATCGGGCAAGAACTCAATCAAATTATGATGGGCATCGAACAAGAATATAAAGACATGGATGGGATCTTACAGGCTGGAAGAGAACTAGCGAAGCTAATCCAAGAAAGTATCCGATCCATTCAAAGTAGAACAGGTAGATAAACATGACAGTTGCCCAGCAGATTTTAGACCTTATCTCTAAAACTGAGAGTCGTTCTGATCAGCAAAAGGTATTCACAGAAAAAGAGCTCCAAACGGTATATATTGCCGCCTACCAGTTCTATCAGATTGGTGAGTATACAAAAGCTTGCGAACTATTTGTGCAACTGACACAATCGCAGCCCTTAAACGCTGCTGCTTGGAAAGGACTTGCTAGTTGCTACCAAATGTTAAGTCTCTGGGATGTGGCACTCAACGCCTGGGCTTTTTGTTCTTTGCTCGAAGAAACAGATGCAGCACCCCATTACTACGCAGCCGAATGCTTACACGCACAAAAACAGCATCAAGAAGCCAAAAAAGCCCTTACAAAAGCACGCTCTTTATGCCAGGGCCCGAAAGGGGCTTCTTTATTACAAAAAATAAACCTTTTAGAAGAATTCTGCACAACGTAAGACCATTATGACACCCTCTATAAGCTCGATCCAGCCGTCTAATCCACCGCCTCCCCTCCAGTTGATAGGTCCCACCTCTTGGGTAAGAGCAAAGAGTGAGGGCAAAGGGGCCGCATTACAATGCGCTACTCGGACCGGTC
>CAMDPQ010000101.1 GCA_945905275.1 Chlamydia trachomatis | reverse complement strand
GTTCTTATCTCATTGACATTTTCGGTATACAGACTCATCATCTGTATCCGCACAAACTTTTCACTCTTGTTTCGTCATTTCTCTTCCACTGTCAAAACAACTTCAGCAAGCTTTACTAGCTTCGCTTTTCTCAACTTCGCTTTCTTTTTAAGATCTCGTTGTTAAGAAGCTAAGAACATACAAAAAAGACCGATTTTATCGCAAGCGAGATTCTTCAGATTTTTACTCCATTTATATTAAAGTATTTTTTTAATAGAGGGTTTTCATAGGGAAAATAACCTAACTTTCCCTATGAAAAAAATAAGGAATTTAATGATTTATCAGTAAATAACAGAACATGCCTAGCAGAAACCCTACAAAAACAGGCAAAGTCGTTTTTTTTAGGTAAGTAAAAAACTCCATTTTCTCCATGCCCATCATAGCAACTCCTGCAGCAGATCCAATAATAAGCAAGCTCCCCCCCGTTCCGGCAGCATAAGCAATCATAAGCCAAAATGTATGATCCATAGCAAATCTTTCAATCGAATACATCCCCATGCAGGCAGCCACTAAGGGGACGTTATCGACAATGGCCGAAAAAATACCGATTAATGTGGCAATGACAGGCAGACTTCCTATAGCAGAATCCAACCAGCTGGCGAGCTGTGTTAAAATACCTGCAGTTTGTAGGGCATCGACGCACAGAAGGATCCCTAAAAAAAACATAATGGATGCGGTATCTATTTTAGAGAGAATCGAAGGAACACGTAAATGCATTCTCTGATCGAATTTATGATGCATAAGATCTGTGACGATCCAGAGAACCCCTAAAGACAGAATCATTCCCATAAAAGGAGGAAGCCCCGTAAGAGCTTTAAAAATAGGAACAAAGATCAGCCCAAGAATACCAATCCAAAAAACGATCTTAGCACCAGGCTCAGCGATCTGCTCGTGAAGATGTTCTTGCAGATGAGCATACCGCCCTTTTAATCGAGAAGAAAACCAGAATAAAGGAACTAACATGGAAATAAAGCTTGGGATGAACAGAGTTTTCATCACTTGATACGCAGATATCTGACCATCAATCCACAGCATCGTCGTGGTGACATCTCCTATGGGAGTCCAGGCTCCTCCGGCATTGGCTGCAACGACGATCATGCAGCTCAAGGAAGCCCTTTCCACTGGATCGCGAACAAGTTTTCGTAAAAGAGAAATCATTAAAATTGTAGTCGTTAGGTTATCTAACATAGCCGAAAGAAAAAACGTTAACAACGCGATCGTCCATAACAGCCTTTTCTTGGAGGCAGAATGAATGACGTCAGTAATAATTTTAAATCCTTTATGCGCATCAATCAACTCGACTAAAGCCATTGCTGCCATCAGAAAAAAAATAATTTGAGAAACGCTCGATACATGATGGCTGAGCTGCCCTAAATCATACGAAAGAGGTCTGTCACTAGTAACTAGGTACACCGCCCAACAAAGCACAGCAATTAAAAGAGCTATGGCGCTTTTACTAACTTTAAGGACATGCTCAAAAATAATCGCAGCATAGCCGAGTATAAAAACGAAAACAATCAGATACGAAACAAGACCAAAAGATCCCATACAATTCCCTCTTTGATAAAAACTACCACTATATTTTTTTCAAAGAAACAAATCAAACAGAGATCTAATAGCAGACTTAACTAATCCCGGCTTGCACTAGATCGTGCATACGAAGAATGCCGATAATTTTAGCTCCATCTAATACGGGCAGTACCATAACCCACTTAGAAGGATCTTGTTGCATGTACTTTAAAGCATCCCAAGCAAGAACATCTGGATCTAGGAAAAAGGCGGAAGGACTCATTAAAGATTCCATGCTCTGGCCTAAAACAGAGGATCCTTTGGACTGTAGGGCTCTTCTTAAATCCCCGTCTGTGAAGATCCCTAAAAACGCTTTATGCTGATTTGCGATGAGTAAAGCTCCACATCTTTTATTAGAGAGCTCGACTAAAACATCCATGAGCTTATCCTGAGGGTCACATAAGGGGATATGATCCCCTGCTAGCATTAAATCTCTAATAGATAAAGTTAGTTTTTTACCAATGGCTCCAGCTGGATGATTCATCGCGTAATGACTTAATTGAAAATCACGATATTTCATCAGAGCTACCGCTAAAATATCTCCAAAAATCAACTGCACGACTGTAGATGTCGTGGGGACTAAATCAAATGAGCATAGCTCCTTTTCTACAGGGAGATACACCGAAAAATCACAGACCTGTGATAACCGATTCGAGAGCTTAGAAACCACAGCAATGAGGGTCGCCTTTTTCCTCTGGATGAATGGAATTAAATTTAATAATTCATCAGACTCACCCGTTTTACTGATCATCAATACGATGTCTTGATCCGATACAATTCCTATATCGCCATGCAAAAAATTCATAGCTGGCAGATAAAGGGCCCGAGTCCCTGTGGAAATAAGCGTCATTGCAATTTTTTCAGCGATAATCCCGCTTTTACCGACACCTGTAAGGATAATAAGCCCTTTACACCCTTTACACCGCTCTACGACATGCTCAAGTGATGGAATATCGACCGTACGGAAAAAATGGCTGATATGCTGCTGCGCATCATCCAAAATATTTTTTATCATCAGACCTCTCGATTGTATCCCTAATATAGAGGATTTCCAATTTTGCTTGAAGTCTTCAATTGAATCCCGTAAAACCAATTTTTTAAAGAACAATGCAACGAGGAGGGAACCTATGCCCACATCAAAACTACCAATTGCTGTTGCCTATGGCGATGGGATAGGCCCGGAAATCATGGAAGCTGTGGTATATGTACTAGAACAAGCAGGAGCTCCATTAGAATATAAAAAAATTGAAATCGGGGAAAAAGTCTACTTAAAAGGGCATACAACAGGTATTGAAGATTCCTCATGGAACACAATCAAACACGCTAAAGCATTTCTAAAAGCACCCATCACTACACCTCAAGGTGGGGGATTTAAAAGTTTAAATGTGACTATTCGAACAACTCTCGGACTTTTTGCCAACATCAGACCATGCGTCTCTTACCACCCTTTTATAAAAACGAAACACCCGAATATGGATGTCGTAATCGTCAGGGAAAATGAAGAAGACTTATACGCTGGCATAGAATACCGGCAAACACCAGGGGTGTGTGCATCTTTAAAAATCATTTCACGACAAGGATGTGAAAAAATCGTACGCCACGCTTTTGAATATGCGCGACATTATGGCAGAAAAAAAGTTACTTGTTTTACAAAAGATAACATCATGAAATTGTCTGATGGCTTATTTCATAAAGTGTTCGATGAGATTGCTAAAGAGTATCCCCACATAGAAAATGAACATTGGATTGTCGATATCGGCGCAGCCAAACTCGCCGACACCCCAGAGGTCTTTGATGTGATTGTTATGCCTAATTTATATGGAGACATCTTATCTGATGTGGCTGCACAAATTTCAGGATCTGTGGGTATTGCTGGCTCCGCTAATATCGGTCATCAGGGAGCGATGTTTGAAGCCATTCACGGATCTGCGCCGCGTAGAGCAGGCCAGAACCTGGCCAATCCGTCAGGTCTATTACTTGCTTCTGTGATGATGCTTGTTCATTTGGGAGAAACGCGGGTTGCAGGACGGATTCATAATGCGTGGCTAAAGACCCTCGAGCAAGGGATTCATACCTACGACATCTTTACAGAGGGTAAAAGCCATAAAAAAGTAGGAACAAAAGAATTCGCCCAGGCAGTCGTAAAATTTTTAGGGGAAAACCCCAGTGAGCTTCCGATCGTTTCCTATAAAGAAAACCACAAAATTGCACCCCTTGCTACGCAACATTATCTCAAGGAATCGATAAGGGATCTAGTTGGACTGGATGTATTTATTTACTCTACAGCGCAAGCCGCTGAGGTCATTCGAAAAGCGTCCTCTGTGACAAGCCTGAATCTCGCACTACAGATCATCAGCAATAGAGGGGTAAAAATATG
>CAMDPQ010000100.1 GCA_945905275.1 Chlamydia trachomatis | reverse complement strand
AATACTTGGCTGATTATTCGAGGTCTTCTTGAGTGCCGCAATAAGTCCATGGCGGACAAGATTAACCCTACTGCGATAGACTCTTTGGTCAAAAGCCTGTCCGAATGCATCCAAAAATATCTCGATGCGCTGATGTAGATCTTGTGGTGCATGAGTGCTAGACTGGATTGCAAAATACTGCAGCAACGTGTCTTCCTGCAAAGCTCCTGACCAAGAATCAACAAGATAGGCTGTTTGCTGCTTTGTTCTTAATTCAAAAAAGAACTCACTTGCCAGAATCTGAGATAGAATTTGTTGCGCCGCCCAATTCTCGGTATAAGCCCTCCCCATATGCAGCACAAGTAAGGCTGCATTCCCCTGGCGACTGGTTTGTCTGTGTAAGACAGCAGGCGCTTGCCAAGAATGCTTAACAGCCCTTGGAGTCTCTAGAGACGGCAGATCCCAGCTACCAGATTCTCCTTGTAGTAAAGGGGCGATGGCATTCCAATATTGCTGAGCCTCCTCTACCGACACTTTTCCGAGAAAAACACCCTGTATTTGCATAGTATTCAAAAAATCTCGCCCATACTCCTGGCATTCATTCATCGTAATTTCAGGCCATACACGAAATAGATCCGCATCTGGATATATTCCAGGAGAAAGGTAGCTATCTGCAACATCTCTTGCATATTCTAGAGGGCCTGGATCTTCTGTATGTAAAGCGAAAAGCCCCTCACGGATCTCGCTCCATAAACCAATGTCTAAAGACCTATCCATAAAGGTCGAAATAAACTGCTGTAAATAAGCCAGTTTATCTTCACCTGCAATCTCGACAACCATATATAAGAGGCCTTTATCTTTAATAAAACTCCAATTGCTATCATAATTTGGATCGGATGAAAAACTCTTGTGCATGCGCTGGGCCGTGCAAGAGCCCCATAGCAAACCAAGTGCTTCATGATGCATATCCTGATTGAATAAAGGACTGTTAATAGAAAAAACAACCCTCATACTACCTTCTGGCACCTCACTATCTTCGCTAAGACTCATACTCACTCTCTCCTCCTGACAAAGGGAGATAGTATCTAAAGAATCTTTTTCGGATCCTTCTTCCTCTTCCTCTGCAGGTGTCTCCACACTATCTCGAATATCGATCTGCGGATTCTCAAGAACATGACTCCATCCTTCGAGCTTATCAACAGGAATCTCTGTAACTCGGTATAAGGTCCCCATCCATTTCTCTATATGACTCATTTCGATACCGGTTTCATCAGACGGAGCTACTAAAAAAAACAAACAATCCTCTGCTCTCAGAGAATCTAAAAACTCAGCCATATCCTGATGAGAGGCTCTTTTGGTCAGATGCCTTTGATAAGGATAAACCTCTATCGACTCCTCTATGAGAAATTCGGCATGATCCATGGCGCAATCAAATACACTACCTCCGGAGGAATCTTGCCTACTCTCTTCTTGTAGATGAGCCACATGATCCTGTAGGCTGGGTAATGCTCCTTTGTTTCTCAATCCTTGTAGAGCCTGAAAACAAGTCGCAATGACATCCTCTACTTGCTCGACCCCTTGACTTGTTAAATCGACACTGATCTCAAAGAGCACATGCTCTTTTTCAATTTTGAAATAATCGATAGAAACATCAGTTGCAAGATCTCTTTCATGAAGAAAATCAGATAGGCTACGACCTTTATCATGATCTATGGCTAGATCGATTACCTGCATCGGCATAACCCCAGCCCTTTGGAATACATCTACCGGAATTTCCCAAAGCATATTCAGTGATCTATGATTCGAACCAGCATCTATGTTGAGAAAATGTCCTTTTTGCCTAAGAGCAGTGAACGGGGCAGAATAATCTAGAGCCTTAGCCTCACCAGTGATAACAGAAGAAAACTTTTCTACAACTAGAGAGCATAACTCTTCTAGCAAAAGAGGAGATAGGATAACGAGGTTTATATTAGAGCCGATATAATGGTCAGCATACCACTGCTTAACATGAGCGGGAGACACCCCGCCAAGAGATTCTAAATTCCCACAAGAAAATACAGCATTAGGATGCCAGGGGCTGCCTGTAGTTTTTAATACCCTCCAGATTCTACTCCCTACATCTTCAATACTATCGTAAAACTCATGATGAATCGCATTCTTTTCTCGGCAAACAGCTCCAGAAGTAAAAAGAGGGTCTATGAAAAAGCGGCTAAATCGATCTAACCCCCCCTCAAAACCTTCGTGTGGCACGCTAAAACCATATACTGTCCTATCATGAAGGGTCATCCCATTGTAGTTTCCCCCTCTATCACGGATATACTGCATAAAATCTGATTCTCTCGGGAACTTACGAGTCCCCATGAAAAGCAGATGCTCTACAAAATGAGCCATGCCAGGGGCCTCTATAGGATCATTCCATGAACCAACGCGCACTGAAACAGCTGCCGCAGAATCTGAAGCTTCAGGATCAGAAATAAGATAGGCTTGCACTCCATTCTCGAGCCTTATTTTCATTGTTCTTTTTACAAATGTGCCTTCTTTCTGCAATCCTGACAAAGAGGGAATTACTTCATAATCGGAAGATCCTTTCACAGAGGAAGGGCCCCACACCTGTTTTAATACGGATAATCCAATAGGATCCGATGAGTTCCGGGAATACCCCTGCATCTGCAAGGAGATCAGCAGGATCACCGTGCGACAAAAATACATCATACGCATACGGCGCAACCTCATAAATTATAATTGATTAGCAAAACATCTAAACAAAAAAAATAAATAACAACAACCGCAATACGCATGAATTAGGATTAAAATAATCAATCATCGAGAGACCCTTCTTGCAGAATGCATGAGGTTGGCAAACGATTTAGAAAAGAATGTCCAGAACTGGAATGGAACCAGCGACACAAGGATTTTCAGCCTTGAAAAGTCCTATCCGGCAATTACTCTAGATGATCTAAAATCACCTTACATTGCCAAATCATAGAGGGGAAACGGATTATTTTCGAGAAAAGTTTGTCAAGCAAGGGCAATCGAGTTCAAGCCTGGGAAATTGACTGTTCCGGATATATTCCGGATCAAACTAAGAGGTGTTGTTGTGAGCAACTGCATCAAGAGTGCACAAAAAAAAGCTTGCCTTATTTCATTTAAGAAAATTTTCATAGATGTTTTATTAGGAACGATTTCATTGCTGTTAGTTCCTCTATTGCCTTATCTCTGTTGACTTCTTTACCCTCCACGGCTCGACGAGTTTCAAGTGGTGTCCAAAAGTCATACCATTGATTAACCAGATCGTTATCTTGGATCGCAGAAGCATCTAGTGCTCCTTCGAGTTTGCCAATTATACCATAAAAATCTTGGATTTCGTTACTAAGATAACTGTCTATTACATCAATCATGCTTTTCCACACTCGACATTGATGTTCATTCATCTTCATTTTTTTTCAACTTCAAGTGATTTAATCAGCTCTCTCAGTTTGGATTCGGGATACTCAAATTCAGGACCTTCTTCTAGTACGAATAAATCAACTATTATTTCTTCTAAATCTCTATCGATCCTACCATAATGTTGTAGATACATTTTATGAGCCCAGCTTCCGATTCGTTTTGGTTCATATCCTAGATCGAGTTGGGCTTTTAAATCTTTTGCAAATTCTCTTTTTGAATAAGTCATGGCACGATCTCCTACGCGATTAATGGATAGTGTGGGCTAATAAGACTTTGACCGTTGATATCTTTAGGATGAACTCTATTTACATTACCGTAAGCGGTAAGCGAGGCCATATCAGAACTTAATTTGTAGGAGCCCAATTCTGAGGCAGAAGTTCGTGGAGTTTGTTATAGGGATGGGATTGGATTCTACGGAGCACATCTTTAAAATACAGGCTAGGATTGATTTTTAGAGCTCGGCAAGTTTGAGATAAGCAGTAGATAAAGGCTGATGCCTTGCCACCACCCTTATTGCCTACAAATAATCAGTTCTTTCGTCCTATTACAACTAGCTTTAGCGCTCTTTCTGCAACATTATCCAAAATCTACCCGCAATTTTTTTGATTTGCCTTCATACTACCAATATGGCGTAGGATCGGCGGGATTTGGAGCATGGAGAGAACTTGCGGCACATGAAATGACTACACAATGGGTACTTGATGGAGAATGTCACAATTTTCCTTTAATGTATCATGCACGAGTATTACCACGTACTCCTTCAGGACA
>CAMDPQ010000099.1 GCA_945905275.1 Chlamydia trachomatis | reverse complement strand
TTCGGCATAAAATCTCTTGGCTGTCATCACTTAAACTTCTTTCCCTAATATAACCCATTTCAACTCCTTTTAACCCGAGAGGAGGATAGGTAGTCCTGAGGATGGTACCATCTTCTCTCTTGAGAATTAGCTGTTTAAAAGGGAGTGCTAATGTAAAATCCGGAATATATCCGGAATAGACACTCCAAATTGGCACCTCAAAACAATTTTTGAAGCACCCGTTTGGGTGATTTAAGGAAATCTAGAACTCCGGACATAGTCCGGATCATTTACGCCGGCAAGAACGTAAAAGGTTTGGGGAGCACCGGAGCGTTCTCGAACCAATTCCTCGAGGGAATAAAGCTTCTCTATGAGCTAGAACCTCTTATCAAAGTGAAGCCTTACCTCACAAATCAGTCGGAAAAGAGGGGTTTGGGAGTAAAAAGGGCTTCCTGATCCTAGTTTTTCTTCTTTTCCTATCTCCTATACAGAAATAGAACCAAAGAAATCCTCCTCCTTTTTGCTACTTTTTAACGCTGAAAATTAACCGTTTTTTGTCAGAAGAGCGCTTTCATAAAAATCATAGATCATAGCAAACACAGTATGTATATCGCCTTCCAAATGGCATTGCTTCGCCAATGCATCAAACGTACTGTTCCATTCTTGCGGTGGACTATTGAGTGTATCTGGTAGCTCATGAGTATCTCTGCGGGCAAATGTCTGCTTCAAAGCGGCTACAACCCTTTCATGATTCATCTCGTAAGATTGAATCAAAAGAGCCATATCCACTAAATCCTTTACTCGAGAGTTATAGCCGTGCTCTCTGGGTAAGGTGTAGGCGTGAATTTTCTCTGCAAACTGTTGTTCGACTGATATCACGAGACAAACTGGCGCTGGAATACCGCAAAAATCGAGCCAATCCTTTCCTTTAATTCTTTCCAAAGGTTCAAAGCAAATATCGCCGACTCCGACATCTAGATGAAATTTCTCGAAAGTACGTGCTGCAATTCTAGATTCAACAGGGAATGTAAAACCACCATAGGGAGGTCCTGTCAGAACGACCTCAGGAAAGCTAATTCGATATTCAAAAAAATCAGACAAGTCAACGTTCCCGTCCTCTTGTAGGCGTTCCAGAATCATCTGTTGATCCGCAATGAGAGTATGGGTTTTTACGAACAAATCAATATCTTGGGTAGCTCTAGCAATTTTTAAACGAAGCTCCATGGCATGTCCTCCTTTCAGAATCCAAGGAGAATGCTCTTGTATAAACAATCTTGCCAAAAACCGCTTAAATGCAACCTGCTTTCTAATGCGCTGTAAGCAAATAAGTGTTACGTTTATAGAGTAATTTTGATATGATTCCTGTTCATGGATCTGATCATAGAGTCGCTTGCAAAAACCTACGCATTACTTGTTCCTCATTTAGATGAGCGAACGCAGCGTTTATGGTGTGCTGCTCAGGCACAGTCACTGGGGCACGGGGGAATCACAAGTGTGCAGAAAGCAACGGGTGTATCACGTCCTCGTATCACACGCGGTATGCAGGATTTACTGGCACCAGCGCTTGAACATGGAGAGGTACGCCATTCCGGAGGTGGTCGCAAGCGAGTGACGGTAGGCGATACAACGCTCCTTGCAAATCTCGATGCATTAATTGAGCCGACAAAGCGAGGCGATCCAATGCGCGGGCTGCGTTGGACATGCAAAAGTACGCGCCAGCTTACCAAGGCACTTGTAGCCAAAGGGCATAGAGTCAGCCATACAACTGTGGCTGATGAACTTCATTTACAGCAGTACAGTCTCAAGGGTAATCGCAAGACGCAGGAAGGATCGTCACATCCAGATCGTAATGCGCAGTTTCTTCACATTCACCAGACGTCTAGCTTGTTCCAGGAACGCGGAGATCCGGTGATCTCCATTGACACAAAGAAAAAAGAGATCCTCCGAAACTACAAAAATGTTGGGAAAGAGTGGGCGCCAAAGGGCGCGCCCCGTGAGGTAAAAGTTCATGATTTTATCGATAAAAAACTGGGAAAAGCCATTCCCTATGGGATCTATGACATTGGACAAAATAAGGGATTTGTTTCGGTAGGGATTGATCACGATACCGCTGAGTTTGCCGTCGCAACTATTCGCCGATGGTGGAATGGAGTTGGGTGCGTTGCTTATGCCGATAGTTCACAATTGTATATCAATGCGGATGGAGGTGGCAGCAATGGGAGTCGGAGCCGGCTTTTCAAACTAGAATTGCAAAAATTTGCTGATGAAACAAATCTTACAATTACGGTATCTCACTATCCACCAGGGACGAGCAAGTGGAGCAAAATAGAGCATCGTATGTTTTGCCATATTACCGCCAACTGGCGAGCTGTTCCGCTTGAAACCAGGGAAATCGTCATAGAACTTATCAGCCACACTACGACAAGCAAGGGCCTTACGATTCATGCCGAATTGGATACCAATACCTATGAAAAAGGACGAAGTGTAACCAAAAAAGACTTCGATGAGATTGCTCTTACTCGCAAGGAATTCCATGGTGAGTGGAATTATACTATTGCTCCACGTGCATCTAAATCGTAACGGTTATTTGCTTACAGCGATTTACTGGGCAAAGAAAAGATAATTTATTCCCTATTATGCGCGTGCGTCATGGGGTGCATATGAGATAACGAGTTTTCCCCTTCTCTTTTCCCCTAGGAAGCTTTATAGTTTTTGTTTAAAACTGATTCTGTTCTATAGGGCGTTATGGACAATGAGCTTGAGCAACAATCCTCAAAAATAGCAATTTTCAAGGGAAAGCAAATACGAAAGACCATCTATCAAGGTGAATGGTACTTCTCGATTATTGATGTTGTAGCAGTTTTGACAGAAAGCCCGAATCCACGTCGATATTGGTCCAATCTTAAGATTCAACTTTCTGAAAATGAAGGCTTTACTCAACTGTACTCAAAAACGGTACAGTTGAAATTACTGGCTCCCGATGGGAAAATGCGTGAGACGGACGCAGCTAATACAGAGACTATTTTTCGGATCATCCAGTCAATCCCTTCTTCCAAAGCAGAACCCTTCAAGCGATGGCTTGCTAAGGTTGGTTATGAGCGTATTCAAGAGATAGAAGACCCTGAATTGGCTGCAAAACGAGGTCGTGCTATCTACAAGGCAAAAGGCTATCCCGACGATTGGATCGAAAAAAGGATGCGTGGAATTGCTATCCGAGAGCAACTGACAAACGAATGGGAAAAACGGGGGGTTCAAGAAGAGAAGCAGTATGCGATCCTCACGGCAGAAATTGCTGACGCAACCTTCGGCCTTAAACCCTCAGAGCATAAAAAATTAAAAGGCTTAAAGAATCAAAATCTTTGTGATCATATGACCGATCTTGAATTGGTTTTCAATATGCTGGGAGAAGCTTCTACAACAGAAATCGCTGTTCAGAACGATGCTCAAGGATTCCAACAAAATAAGAAAGCAGCTCGAGAAGGGGGAGAAATTGCCGGTAATGCAAGAAAAGAGCTAGAGCAAAAAAGCGGTCGAAAAGTAATCAGTAAATCCAATTATTTAGACGTGAATTCCGCAGAGATAGAACTGGTCCCTGAAAAATAGGAAAAATTCATTAGGCTTGAGCAATTTTTATGAGGACAAAGCATGACTGCAACACTGGATACCACTCAAGACGATAATCGTTCTAGTCTCGTTAGAAAATCTTATTGGGTAGGTTTTTTAGGAAGCACCATTATCGTAGCATGTAGCTTGTTAACAGCCTTTCTGATAAATCGCTTTTCCCCTCTAAGTGAAGTCGCTATCCGATTGTTGCAAGCTTTTAGCGTTGTTCCTGGATCAGCAGCTTTATTTGGAGTAAGAGGGTGGGACATTCAAATATGGGGAGGAAAGACTCCTGCAGAGGCCCTAAATCAGCAACTATTTAAATATCTTTCAGCTATTGGATTGTTTCTTCCTGTATTGACATTCTCGTTGATACCATCTAATACAAAAGACCCTGCAATAGATGTGGGTCTAAAAGAAAAAATAAAAGCAGAATTGCTCATCGAATTAAGAGACACACCTCATAATTAGGTCCCGAAGACATGTTGAAAAAGGGTGCCAGTGGGTCATCATGGAATTGTCTAACAGCTGTTAGATAATTTGAATCAGCTGGATAAAGCGCTCTTATTCTGAAGATGTTAGCTCTTGAGAATCTTTATTAGAGGCGTCTTAGCTCTCTATCTATAAGGGGTTCA
>CAMDPQ010000098.1 GCA_945905275.1 Chlamydia trachomatis | reverse complement strand
CTCTTTAGATGCTTTTGAGCAAAAAGATCCTGGCAAAGAGTATGAGCTTAGCGCAAAACGAGAAGGGGGGTTGCTGAGCGTAACGGGCCTTGTCAAGCAGGTAAAGAAAACAAAAAACTACCAGATTGATGATAAACCTTGGATACAAGAGTTTGCTTTTGGATTTAAGGATTTCTTATCTTCAACGGACAGGGAGTATAAATTTGAAATTCTCCAACCACAAAGCCTCGACCTACATGATATGATCGCTACGAAGGAACAAATTGACGAAGTGAGGATTGATGACAAGGTCTATCAAGCGCAAAAACTCAAGATTACACTACAGGGATTTAGAAAACGGTTCTGGAAAGCAGAGGCGTGGTATGATATACAGACTAAAAATCTAGTGCGCTATAAAGCTAATGAAGGACCTGGAACGCCAATCACCGACATGATCTTATTAGAACCTAGAAAAACATAACGTCATTGTCGATGATTTCTTTCTACCCTAAGCCAGAGACTTAGTGATGTACACAGTCAATGCGATCACAAATTCTTTGAGCCTCTACTTGATCAATAAGAATGAATTTATTGAATTCCTGCTCATATCCATACACATCTCCCTTACCGATATCAAAATACCAGCCATGAACTTGTAATAAACCCTCTTCTATCTTTCTTTGAACGGCAGGGTAGCTTTTAATATGAACTATTTGCTGCAGGATATTGCGTTGAGCGACTTTATTATGAAGGGCAAGATCCTCATCCATTTCAAGGAGATGATCACGAGCTGCTAAGGAATCATAGCCATGTTGTAGCCATGTTTTTAAAAAAGGATCTTCTATGTGATCAATCCCCGCAACCACAGCCTTCATTGCAGCACATTCAGAATGCCCACAGACGATAATATTGGTGATGGGCAAGTTATGCAAAGAAAACTCAATGGCAGCAGCCTCGGCTGTACCCAGGCAAGTAGACGCGGAAGAATATTGAGGAATCATGTTGCCGATGTTTCTAATTACAAATAAATCACCGGGATTTGTTGAAGCAAATAAATTCGGAACCACCCGACTATCGGAACAGGCAATAAATAATGTATCTGGAAACTGTCCTAGAGCCAGATGAGCAAAATTTTCCACATAATGAGTATGATACTTTTCCCGAAACTCCAGGATACCATGTAGTAATTTTTTCATATAGAGCTAATCCTCCTTACACAGCTGCTAATATAACACACCCGGCCTACTTTTTCTATCTCAACTTTTACCCTATCTAACTTTTCAGTGCATCGAATCCGTAAATCCTGGATAGCTAGAGATTAAAAAATAAAATACACGCCATAAAAAAGGAGGGGACCTGTAAGTTCTTTCTAGGGAACATAAGCTCAGGACATGGCTAGTAAAATAAGATGTAGCAAATCAGCTGAATCCCCCGTTGTGGACAGGATCTATAGCACGCATTGAGTAGCATTTTCTAGGCAGAAAATACAGCTTTTGCAAAAAAATGGGGTAATTCATTCATCCTATAGCTTTAAATCGTAAGGGTTAAGCCTGCTTTTTTATACAACATCTTCTGTTGTTAAAATTCCAGAAGAAAGAAACAACCTCTTCTGATACCCTATTCATATGACAACATTACTTAGCGCTAATTCTCTTAGCAAAAGCTTCGGGCCTCAGATTTTATTTGACGAGCTTTCTTTTTCCATTTTATCTGGCGATCGGATTGGCTTACTGGGCCCAAATGGAGCGGGGAAATCCACTCTTCTTAAAATTTTAATAGGACAGGAGTCTTCCGACGAAGGCTCTCTATCGAAAAAACAAAGTGTAAAAATCGGGTATGCCAGCCAGTCGCCTACATTTGATGCGGTACCCATTGAAGAAGCAGCGGTAAAAGATATTAAAGCAGAGAATAAAGAAGAGGCCCTTTTACGAGCCCGTATTCTTCTAAGCAAAGCGCAGTTCACAGATCTCCAAATGGATAGTTCTACGCTTTCCGGGGGATGGAAGAAACGGCTTGATCTTGTAAGAGCCCTTGTCAATGAGCCGAATTTAATCTTACTCGACGAACCAACCAACCATTTAGATTTAGAAGGGATCTTATGGCTTGAAAAATTCTTATTACGGGAAAGAGTGACTTTATTAATTGTTAGTCATGACCGTTATTTCTTGCAAAACACATGCAATCGATTCTTTGAGCTTAACCGGTGCTTTCCTGAAGGGATCTTCACATCCGATGGAGACCTTAATGCCTTTTTTGAGAGAAAACAACTCTTCCTAGAAGGACAACTGGAACAAGAAAGAAGTCTTAAAACAACTTTAAGAGATGAAGTAGAATGGCTGAGACGATCTCCAAAAGCCAGAACGACAAAATCGCAGTCTCGGGTCGATAGAGCCGAAAGAATGATCGAAGAGCTCTCTCACTTAAAAGAGCGGAATAAAAAACCTAAAGTCAAAATTCAATTCTCCACATCAGAAAGAGCTACGCACAAACTCATTACGGGTCATAATCTCACCAAATCATTGGGTGGAAAACCGTTATTTCAAGGAATCGACATCCTTTTATCACCGGGTGTCAGAATGGGTATCGTAGGGAAAAATGGAACAGGGAAAACGACGTTACTAAAGATTTTAGCTCAACAAATACCTCTCGACAAGGGAACGGTTAAGTACGCGGACAATCTTAAGGTTGTCTATTTCGATCAGCATAGAGAACAAATCCCGTTACACCTCACTCTAAAAGAAGCCCTTTGTGAAAGTGGTGACACCGTCTATTACCAGGGGCAACAAATCCATGTGAATAGCTGGGCTGCCCGCTTTCTTTTCACACCTGATCGTTTAATGATTCCCCTTCACTGCTTATCCGGAGGAGAAAGAGCCCGGATATTAATTGCAAAACTGATGCTCAAACCAGCGGACGTCCTTTTTCTAGATGAACCCACGAACGATCTTGATATACCAACACTCGAAGTATTAGAAGATAGTCTAAAATCATTTCCTGGCGCTGTCGTCCTGATCTCACACGATCGGTGTTTAATGGACAATACCTGTACAACTATTTTAAGCCTAGGAGGGGTAAACGACCCTCATTTTTATAGTGGCTATAGCCAATGGGAAAAAGGACAAGTAAGCCAAATAGCTAGCAAAACCTCTACTCTCAAAGAAGAAAAAACTTCTACCTCCGCACGCCCTAAAAAACTCTCCTACCACGAACAAAAAGAACTGGAAGGGATGGGAAAATCTATAGAAGAAGCAGAAAAAAAGCTCGAAATCCTCTTGCAAGCTTCCCAAAGTAATCAGGATCCTTCGAAAGCGGCAGACATCTACCATCAGCTCAGTCAAGCACAAGAAATACTTGAAAATTTATTTATCAGATGGCAGGAGCTGGAAAATAAATCACAAGGACTGCATATACCATCATCTTAAATCTACCGATCTTGAATCAAAAGAGATAGAGAAACGGTAGATCTCGATTTTTCATAACCCCCGAACTAGAAAGGCTTTAAAGAACCATATAATAAGATGGTATCGAGATCAGCTAGAAGACCTGTTACCACAATTTCTTTTTTCTTTTTTTTACTCACCATTACTCTGCAATTTTCAGTGGCACGAGAACTCTTCCACTTATTGCAAAAAAAACCCTTACCTGCTAGAGATCATAATAAAGACAGTTTATAGGTAAGTCATGAATCAACGAACAGTTACAGGAATCATAACCACCGGTACCGGAGCTGTACTGGCGGCACTGGCATTTTACGCATCTAATTATATTAGCGGCATAAAAGGGGATATTGAAGGAATCTCTTCGGTGATGAAGAAAAACACATTTGGAGGATTTTTAAGTGGTGAAATGCACAAAAAAACATCCGCCTACGACTACCTTGTTACATACAGTTTTTGGGCAGGCGTCCTTATTTTTTGCATCGGCCTTTACATCCTTTATCGCTCCCTCAAATATAAAAAATAACCTTAACCTTGCCATGGGTAAAGTAGCAAATAGAGGGGGACTCCATAAGGCAAAGTGGGAGATGATTCTAGCACGAGCAAAAATGTGCTATATTTTTTACATGTAGTAAGGTACCAATAAAAACACAACAAGAGAAAACCCTATGAAGTCTAAGAAAATCGCCAGCTGCAGCTTTATCATAGCCGCTATAGGCTTATATCTACTCTCTTCGCGGGTAAGCAGCGAGCTTGCAAGCAATCAAAAAAGGCTTAATCAAGCGCAAAATAAAATAGACTCTCAAAGACCAGAACTCATCGAACGTCCTCGCAATAGAATTAAAGATTCTTCGACAAAAGAAGCTATCGGAAAAAATATCGATGAAGGACAAATACGAATCGCAGAATACACCCAATTCGTTCGCTGGATGCAGGCAGCAAGCGG
>CAMDPQ010000097.1 GCA_945905275.1 Chlamydia trachomatis | reverse complement strand
AAGCGTCTATTATTTAATATACAGTTTTTAGGGACGTTGATTGAACCAACGATTTCATGTTAAAGTGGGTGCATTCGACCCTATTTTTTATTAGGATTCACATATGCACGAGCAATATCCGATTTCTTACCAAGAACATGCGACAATCGAAGAAGAAAATGTTCTTTTTGAAGGAGTTGTTCAGGCGGCGGCTACTGCGAAAGGAATGAGTAGAATTCGTCCATTTGCCTTTTTTATAAAAGATCCGGCAAAGGCAATTTTAGCAGGGGTAAAAGGGGTAAGCCTGTATGGCTGTCTTTATGTGGATATGTTATGGGTGGCTCCAGAAATACAGCACAAAGGATTCGGGTCTAAATTGATTCATGAATGCGAAAAACTGGGGCGCGATAGGCATTGCACTTTTGTTTCTTTAACGACTATGGATTGGGAGGCACTGCCTTTTTATCAGAAACTTGGCTATGAAATTGAATTTGTGAGGGAAGGTTATGAGAAAAATTCAAGGATGTACCTCCTAAGGAAGAGTTTGCAATGACTGTTCCTGAGTCGCAAAATATCGATGGACAGACAATCAAGTCGGAGAATTTCTCAAAGAAAAGCTTGGAAAAACACTCTTTTACTGGTTGTTCCTTTAACAGCTGTGACTTCTCTGAGGCTGTCCTACGGAATGCAAAATTTTGTTCATGCACCTTCTCGAATTGCAATTTCAGCCTTGTGAAGCTGGATGGCTGTCGGCTGCAGGATGCCCAATTTTCAGACTGCAAGATTGCCGGAACTGAATTTTTCAAATGCGAAAAAACGTTTTTCTCAGCAAATTTCAAAAACAGCCTGCTGCAATACTGCAACTTCTCCGATCTCAACATGAAGAACAGCTCTTTCAAAGGCAGCAAATTAAAAGACAGCCACTTTACAAATACGATATTGAAAGGCGCCGATTTCAGTGATGTCGATTTATCAGGAACCATCTTTCACAATTGCGACTTATCCAACGCGGATTTTTCCATTGCAGTGCAATATGATATCGATCCTAGGACAAATAAAATTAAGAAGTCGAAATTCTCTTTGCCTGAAGCTGCTGGGCTGCTTCGAGCCTTTGATATAACCATTGTTTAGGAAGGATGTGGCTCGACCATCGGCAGAACGGATTGAGCCAGAGCTAAAAAGCGCCCTGCATCAAGACCGTCTTCGGCCTGCCAGCAGGCGGCCAGAATAAGGCGGACATAATACCACTCGGCGATATCTTTGAATGAATAGCCGAAATAGGCGGATAGAAACTTAAGATCTTGCTGAGGATGTTCACTGACCGCCCTTCATCCGAATGCGCACTCGATAGGTTTGGCAATGCCTATGTGTCCTCACGATAATTCCTCTGAGATCATTTTCCGCCTTTCCCAAGCTTTCTTTCTGTTCCATATTTGCTCCTATTGTTATAGCACGAGTTTAGTTGTAAACGATCGAATTCTATTGCAAACTGTTGGAATGAAAGCCTGATGAAGGGATTAAAACCTCTGAAATTCCCGATAGTATCATTTTCCGATGTTCAGTAGATGAGAGCGTCCTTGCAGACATTATCACAAAGAAGTTCTGCGATCATCTGCCCCTCTATCGACAATCAGAGATGATGACTAGGAGTCTGGTATATATCTCGAAACAAACTCTCTCAAGCTACGTCCTTAAGATAGGGCAAGCTCTAAAGCCTCTCTACGCTCTTCTAGAAGAAGAAATCAAGAAATCCGGAAATATTTTTGTCGATGAAACCCCTGTTGATATCTTAGCTCCTGGCAGCGGAAAAACTAAGCAAGGGTATATGACGGTAATGGCAGGAGGAAAATCGCTAGATCCTCCGCTTAGGATCTAGCGATTTTTTACTGATAGAAAGCACCAAACCTTTACAGATTTGCTGGAAGGCTACAAAGGTGTATTCCATTCAGATAAATAGGGAGCGTATGAAAAAGAAGCCAAAGACAAAGATAAGACATGGCGGTCATGCTGGAGCCATATTAGGCGGAAATTTGTAGAAGAGGAAAGGGGAGATCCTGAATTTCGAGAAGAAGTATTGCTAGATATTCAGCGGATTTTCGAGATCGAGCAAAAGTGTAAAACAGAGACTCCCGAAGAACGTGTTAGAGTGAGAGAGCTAGAAGCCTTGCCTAGAATAGATGCGTTGTTGAAGAAAGTTAAAGCGATACTTACGACTAGAATACTTCCTAAATCAAAGCTAAGTGGAGCTATAGCCTATTTTATGGGACTAGCGCCTTATTTAAAGAACTATATCGCAAATCCCTGCGCCAGGCCGGATAACAATATTGCAGAAAGAGCGCTAAAGCTAGTTGTAATAGGACGAAAGAACTGATTATTTGTAGGCAACGAGGGTGGTGGCAAGGCATCAGCCTTTATCTACTGCTTATCTCAAACTTGCCGAGCTCTAAAAATCAATCCTAGCCTGTATTTTCAAGATGTGCTGCGTAGAATCCAATCCCATCCCTATAACAAACTCCACGAACTTCTGCCTCAGAATTGGGCTCCTACAAATTAAGTTCTGATATGGCCTCGCTTACCGCTTACTCTTAAATGAGGCATTTTCTCAATCCCACCTAGTACATCATGTCGTTTGAATTTACAGAACAGATGTTACACTACCCCAGTTCTTCCTTCCTATTTCATCGTTAGATGATTTCTTCGGCTACACTGTCGTAGAACAGGAGTCCTTGAAGTGAGAGTTTAATGTGATTCCCTTCTTTTATGAGCCATCCTTTGCTTACAAGGTGATCGAGATCCTGCCACATGCCCGGTGTTAAAGGGGCATGTTTGCTTGCAAAGGCCTCAAGATCTACTCCACATAATAACCGAAGCTCTACTGCTAAGAGCTCTTTGATGTTTTCTGGGTAAGGAAGATGCTCTTGAAAGTCGATCGCAGAGATTTGTTGATTCATTCGATCGCAATACTTGTGAATATGGCATATATTTTGAAATCGCTTCTGATTGAAATAGCTAAATGCAGAAGGACCAAGGCCTAGAAACGGTCGTGCCGTCCAATAACCGATATTGTGTCTTGATGTAAATCCTGGTTTTGCAAAAGCGGAAATCTCATAGCGTAGCAGGTTTTTTTCTTCGAGCATTTCGACAGCTCGATCTAACATCTGACGACAGCTCTGCTCATCGGGTAGGTGGGGAGTAAGCTCTTTTTTTCTTTTGTGAAAGGGAGTTTTTGGCTCGATCACGAGATTATATAGCGATAGATGGGTGATAGGGAGTTCTCTGACTTGCTCGAGTGTGGCATTCCAGTGACTGAGGTTTTGATGGGGTAGTTCAAACATCAGATCCACAGAGATGTTCGTGATGCCCGCTTGATATGTGTCATGGACTGCTTGGATGCTTTTACTCCCGTTATGTCCTCTACCAAGAAGCGTTAGAAGCGTATTATCGAGAGATTGTAGCCCGAGGCTGATTCGATTGACACCGATCGATTGAAAGGCTTTCATCAGATCTAACGAAACGTTTTCCGGATTGGCCTCCAGAGTGATTTCGCAGTCCGGGGCAAGACTTGCGCACCCCTTTTGGATCCAAGAGAGAATTCTCTCTAGTCGTTTAGGTCCCAGTAGCGAGGGGGTGCCCCCTCCAAAGTAGATAGAAACGATTTCTTTTTCTGCAAGCTGTGGAGATACCAGAAGCCACTCTTTTTCAAGAGCGGCTATAAATAGCTCTTGTAACGTTTCGTTATCTGGAACTACATAAAAATGGCAGTACGGACATTTTTTAGTGCAGAAAGGGATGTGAATATAAAGACTTGCAGCCTCTTTCTTACCAGTCATTCGCGTCAGGGTCTTCTAAGATGCCTCTTTTCCAGCGGCTTCTATCACTAAATGGATCTTCTTCCTCTTCTTCCTCTTCTTCCTCTTCGGCACTGGAATTATCGGTTTCAATTTCACTCGTTTCTTCTGAAGAGCTCGATTCCACATCATAGGAGTCGGTTTCCATGTCGAGTCCGAGGTCTGTCATACCTCCTTCTCCTAAGTCGATGTCAGGCATACTATGAGGTTCTTGAAAGGCTTGCCTGCCATGTGTAGGGCGTTTAGGTAGAGCAAACTCCTCCATTTCTCCGCTTTCTTTTAATAGACGCAGGCGCTCTTTTTCTTCTTCAATTCTGTCGTGTAATGTTTTAATCTCTTCTTTGTGTTTTTCTACGTCTTTTTTAGGAACAAGGCCGAGCCTGAGCCATTGTTCTAGATCTTGTAGTTCCGTTTCGAATTTTTTGAGGCGTTCGCTTTTAGTATTCATAAAATAGGGGCCTTGGGTAAACCTTGTAGGGAGAAGTATCCTGTTTCTTTCCGTCTGTTTATCGAAATGATTTTTTTATGTAACTGATTTTTTTTAAAAAAAAAGATTTTCGATGATCGATCGTTGTGATAGAGGCTTTTACTAAAAAAATGGAACTTTTAGAGGATATCATCATTTTATGCAAGAGGTGTCTGCTCGTTTTAGTGAAAGATCATTTCCCTGATTCCCTAGGGGTTTTTCTGTTGAGTCCCTTCATTTGTATTGTTTTTTT
>CAMDPQ010000096.1 GCA_945905275.1 Chlamydia trachomatis | reverse complement strand
GAGGGCCATACCTGATCCCATCCCGAACTCAGAAGTCAAGCCTCTCATCGCCGATGGTACTGTACACAAGAGTACGGAAGAGTAGGTCGCTGCCAAGGTTTTTTTCACCCCGATAAGTAACCCTTATCGGGGTATTTTTTTGCCCGGATGATTTGCTGAATATCTGTTTTATTAGGGGTGTTTTCTTTTGTCCCATCAAAAACTCCATAATATTTTACTTTTTTACCTATCACAGCATTGTTGCATCAGAATCTATAGAGACGGTGATTAGACCGAGAGCAGAACATGGGGGCGATTGCTAGTGTCGATTATTTGGAGAGTCCTGTCATTTGTAAGCTCTACACCGACTATTCCTTCAGCGCAGGAGGAGATTGCATTTGTCTGTTCCAAGGACAACACAAAGGCTTGATCTGCTTCTTCATTGCAATGAGGCCTCACCATCGAACCTGACTCCACTGCGAATCACCCCTTGCTTTGAATAACTTCAAAGACTCGGTTCAGGGTTATTACAGGCATAATAGCTGACTCTAGAAACATAAATTTCTTAAATCCATGTCTATGAGCTTCTTTGAATAAACAAACCTGAAATGCATAGGGGACATGTGCTAGTACAAGATCTCCCCGTAGTGCATTTGGCCAACCGCCAAAGTAGTAGAGTAGATGACCATGATAATCGGAGTTTTTAATGGCATTAATTAGCCTAGTTAAACCTTCTGGATAAGACGTGTTAAAGGGGGTGTACAATATAATCCAGTTTTTTCGTTGATCATCCTGACAATTTACACTGAGTAAACCCTTCATGGGATGTTCTTTTTTGGACTTCCCAATTATCTTAAAGGGCCTAACTCTATTTTTATAGTCATTAAGGCGATCCAATTTTGGCCTATCTGAGTCAAGGTACTTTTGGATACGGTGATAATCTTGCAGGGTTGGATGTTATCTATCTTTAATCGTATTATACACATGAGGGCTAGAGTCGATTTCTCAGGATATAAGAGGAAGTTCGTATAGGAATAGAATAAGAAGTCTAATCACACGTGTATGCATCGCAGCTCGTTTTGTATTTATGAATGCTCTTATAGTTTAACAGCTTTAACCTTCAACTTCTCTTTTTCGTATTTTTCTAGTGTTATTCTCCGTAAATTTTTCGAATAAAATGTAATTCGACACAGCCTAAGATCACCCCCTTCCATAAAGGGAGGGGGTGTCTATCGTGTTCAGATCAATCGCGACTCAGTAAGGAGTCCTGCTCCGAAAGAAGCTCATCCAAAATTACAGTGATTTTTATCACCCTGGAAAAGTAGCTATATACTTACCCAATTCTGCTCGCTCTATCCTTATTATTAGATATTGCCATTTTTTTGAGCTCTCCATGTTTTGCATGCTAGAGTTGGGGGCATAAAGAAGTTTTGTGAGTGTTTGTGTGGATTTTTCATTGCCGGCTTCTAAGATCTCTTTAAAGGCAATGAGCTTACGATAAAACTCTAGAGAGGCTCGATGAATCTGAGCTCGTTTTACGATGGCTTATAAGAAGCCCTTCTGGCATAGCACTTTTCTTTTTTGTTTTTTTATCTGGTCACTAAAAATTTTAAAAGAGAAGTCCTGTTTTCACTTCATATCGATCCTATTTTTCACGTTAAATGCAGGTTTTTTGAGGGGGGGTTGGATTGAAATTCTTCACTTTAGCAGTAAATAAGGCCAGAGATACTCCTCTCTTATCCCACTCTACCCTTTCTGATTCCATGCACTTATGCATCCATTTTGATCATTTACTTAACGAGATCTGGGTTTTTTACGAGTGCATATCATCGAGCTTGGTTTCTAGGATGATCTCTTTTGTATTGTAGGCGTCTTTGGGGGCTCCTTTTTTAATTGTCTACAAGTGACTTGTATGCAATTTATTACAAATATCTTTATTAAAAAGCGCTGATTTAAAATTAAATTAATAATTATCAACCATTATTGTGTTTATATAAGGCATCGATAATAAAAGTTTCTTTTATTTTGCAATTATCGGATGTGGAAAAGCAGTTTTCTTTTGAAAAGAAAAATACAATAGTAAAAAAGGAGAGTAATTATGAATAGTTTAAATATGGATCGAGGTCTAGTGGCTCCTGAAGGCGACTATCAAGTGTTAGCGGGTTCTCCTGAGGAAAGTTAGCAGAAGACAACAGTAGATCTGAAAGATTTGGGACAGCGTTTCTTTTTAGCCTGTGCTGCAGGAGGAGCTGGTTGTGCTTGTTTGGTATGTGCGGTTGCGGTGGTTGGTGGTAGTATTCCTTCATCAGGAGAATGTTTCTCGGGTGGGCCTGCCGGCAATAAGGAAGAGACCCTCGGACAGAAAGTCGCTACAGGGGCCGGGGTATTTTGTGGTATTGCTGCCGTATCATCCGTAGGGGCCGCTGTGTTAGTTAGCCATCCAGCGATCCTCATCCTGTAAAGATCGGTTATGACAGAAAAAAACCCACTAATTATGAAATTAGTGGGTTTAAAAGGGCTAACAGAAATACTAAAATCGTATGAGTTTAGTATTGGTTCTGCCAGCTTCCTCTTTTACGATCGGAGTTTTGAAATCCGCCGCCTGTTCTTTTCTGTTCAGGATGTGCGATATTTACAACCAGTGTTCTACCGCCAACGTCTGAACCATGAACTGCGTCAATAGCTTTTTGAGCAGCTTCTGGAGTTTCCATTTCAACAAAGCCAAAACCTTTGGACTTTCCTGTAAATTTATCTGTTACGATACGTACAGATACTACTGCACCGTAAGGGACGAAAACGTCTTTAAGTTGTTCTTCAGTGATACTGTAAGGAAGGCTCCCTACGTACAGTTTTTTGTTTTGGGACATATTCAATTACTCCATGTAAATATTGGTGCCAGTTGTCTTAGGGTACTCTCCAACCGGAAGCCAAATACTGGTAACCGCACGCTGGACAAACTCAAGAGCAACAAAACGCCTGCGATTTTATCAAAAACAGGGTTTCCTTGTCGATAGCGAAAAAATCAAATTTTTTTATATAAGATTTATTCCCAAAAAAAACCAAAACTTTTATCAATAAACCAATAGATATATGGTAGGTTTATGCAATTTTTTTTAAAGATGTTAGCGATTTGTATTGGCATAAGTTCTTTAGGCTATACCGCATATAAAGATGATGATTCTTCTTTATGGTTGATTCAAGAAGAGTTTATTAAGATTGGTAAGAAAGAAGCCTATGAGACTTTGCAAAATCAATGGATGCAAGGATTTGCTAAAAAACTGGAGGGTAGTGATGGTTTTTGGAGGGTAAAAAAATCTCTTTGGTCTATTTATGGCTTGCAAGTCCAACAAGAGCCTCAGTATATGTACATGATTCCTTTGCCGGATAGCTGCTCCCTTATGGATTTTTTTAATAAACAGAAAGAGTACAATGACAGCTTAGTTCTCGGCCATAAGCCAGAAGGGCTGGCTCTCATCTCTTTTTTAAACTTTTCTGTAAATAGCCTGCATATCTACTTAAAACACTGTTCTCATATAGAAGATGGGCAGGGCGATACTTGGGAAAAAAATCCTTTTATTACTTATTGGGTCTATGGGATTACTCCGGGTAATGAGCAGGTGTTTGAAGAGGCACTCCACAAGCTTGCAGGGATGCCTGTCGATGGTGGATTATCGGGCTCTTGGCGGGTCTGGAGGGTTCTTATAGGCTCGGATATGCCTAAATATGTCATTATGGCGTTTGCAGCATCAGACAGTGGTTTAGAGGGCGCAAGAAAAACGCTTAAAACGTTACCCCATGCTATGAAAGATATTATACGTAATCAAAAAGAAGGGCGCGCTATTTTAAAAATGCCAATCTCCCTGCTGCCTTAAAGATAAGCACTACATACATTTTGGGGCCTAAAAAATTGCTTATTAACCCTTAAAATTATATATACTATTTTAGTAGCATGGTGACCTGGAAGGAGTGACGTATGGCTTTTAAAGAAACAGTGCAAGTCATGAAAAAGCTTTTAGCGGATCTATCTAAAGATTTAGAAAAGGGTTTTTTTGGGAATAAAGCAGCTTCACAAAGAGTTCGAGTGAACTCGATTCTTTTTGAAAAGACCTCGAAGGTATTTAGAAAGGAATCGCTTACCGCGGAAAGGAAGGTTTTGAAGGGGTCAAAAAAAACAAGCATCAAAACAAAGAAAACAAAAGCAGTCTCTGTAAAGACTTTGAAAAAGTCTGTATAGATTCACCTATTTTACCTCTTGCTTTTTGGGGTTACGACCTCTTATAGTGCTCATACTATGAAAAAGCCCTCTTTTACAACAGTTCAGGTTCCTATTGAGCGATTTTCTGCTAAAGGCTATGGAGTAGGCTTTGCAAGTAAATCTGAAGGATCTCCAAAACATAAAGTAGAAGTGCCTCACACCGTGCCCGGGGATACTGTCGAAGTAGAAATCGGCAGAAAGCATGCTGGATCCTTTCACGGCTTTTCTCCTCGGATACTGACTCCCTCACCCGATAGAGTCCCGACACCCTGCATCCATGCAACCTCTTGTGGAGGGTGTGTATGGCAGCAGCTGACTTATGCTCATCAAGTTAAGTATAAGCAAAAGTTGGT
>CAMDPQ010000095.1 GCA_945905275.1 Chlamydia trachomatis | reverse complement strand
ATTATACCCCCAAATACCAAGATGGCCAAGAGATCATCAACTCATTAGAGGATACTGCACATTCTTTAGAAAATGGAGGCCTATCTAACCAAGCACTCATCGATACTCTCAAATCTGCACGCTGGGTAAAAAGCACAAAAACGATCGTATTCACCGGTGACCCATCTACTCTAGAAAAAATACAATCGCTTCTCTCTACCATCGATGTTCCTGGATCAGCTCCTAAACAATCTGAAACACTGATCTATAAACCGACTTATAAATCACAAGAACAGCTACAGACAGCTTTAACCAATTTTGCTAAAAACCTGGATCCCTCACAGCCTGCTGATCACGCTCTTATCCAATGCATCGAAGGAGTACATTGGGTAGAAGAAAGCAATTCGTTTATCTTTCGCGGGAGTAAAGATACTCTCGATAGAATGCAATATCTCCTATCAAGCTTAGATAATGATTCAGGAGTGACCGCCGACACTCAAGCGGGCTTCTATATTTATCAACTAAAAAATGCGAAAGGGGATGAAGTCATTGACCATCTAAAGACAGTCTCCTCTTCTTTATCAGACTCTCAAGCAAATAATAAAAATCTCGAAATAGCTTTAAAGAATCTCAAATGGCTAAAACCTCATAATCAATTGCTCATTTCGGGATCACCATCGACTATCGATCAAGTAAAAATAATGATCGATTCGTTTGATATCTTATCAAGCGCATCAATAGCATTTATTTATACACCCGTTAACACCACTCCAGAAGAGGTGCAAAGCTCTCTGACAACTCTTGCTGCAAGCCTTAAAAGCGATGACCTTGCGAATCAAGATCTGGTGAATACCATTGAGAAAAGCAAGATTATAACTTCATCTCAATCGGTATTATTTACAGGCACAGAACCGACCATTGCACAATTAAAGCCCTTACTGAATCAGGTTGATACTTCCAGTTCATCGACAGATCCGTCTGTGAATGGAGCAAATATTTTGGTCTATCACATCACCCGATCAGAACCTAAAGCGCTACTAGCTTCGATGACAGAATTTGCAAACCATTTTATTCCAGATAATGAAACCAAACAGCAAGTCACCGAATCCATTGAGCAATCTAAATATAATAGTGCTATTCATTCTTTTATTTTTACTGGGCACCCTAAAACACTGGAGATGGTGAAATCTATTGCTGAAAAGTTCGATGTAAGCAAAAGTGCTCCATTACCACGGGCGGCCGCAACGAACTTTATTGTATACAACCCCAAAAGCCTCTCTGGGCCAGAGCTCATTAAGATCCTTGATGATTTTATGGAGACTCTTAAAGATACGAACCTCTCGAATCCAGAACTTTTTGACACTATCCATCATTTGAAATATATAGACAAAACGAACTCCTTGATTATCACAGGTATAGATACATCGATGCAACAGGTAGTAGAGCTACTAACTCGCTTTGATGTCGGCGGAACTCCAGAGGCTCAGCCTTTTGCCCCTATTCCAGATACTACCCACTTTTTAGTCTATAAACTCCAATACCACCAAGGCATTGAGATTTTAACAGCCTTAAAAGAAGTAGCTGCTAGCATGGCCAGCGTCACTACATCCAGTGATAAACCTTTAATCGATGCCATCACATCACTGCAATGGGTAGAGGTAACAAACTCGTTAATCGCCACAGGAGAACCCTCTAGCTTGGCAAAAGTGAAAAGCCTGATCGAAAATGTCGATGTCCCTCTGAGACAAGTCTTCATTGAAGTTTTGGTAGTAGAGACTAGTCTCTTTAATTCACAAAACTTCGGACTGCAATGGGGATCGCAGTTACAGTACATGAATAAAACCATAGGTGCGATGGGCAACTTCCCCATACCAGCCCCAAGCGCGCTCGGCGATGGAGCGCAGATAGCAACCATTCCTATCGCCCCATCCATTACGAATACCACAGCCTCAACACCCCCTATGCAAGGAGGGACCTCCACCAATCAAGTCCCTTTCGGAACAGGTTTTGATCTCGGTGTTATCGGGGATCTGATTTTCCACAAAGGAAAATCCTTCCTCTCTCTAGGAAGTCTTATCAATGCCCTACAAGTGGATAGTGATGCTACCGTAGTTATGAATCCCAAAATCATTACTCAGGATGGTCATACCTCGACGATCTTTATAGGACAAAACATCCCTTTTACTGGATCCTTTGTGAGTAATGTCACAACCAGTACGCTTACTACATCCAACATCGAATACCGTGATGTAGGAGTGAACTTAACCATCACACCAACACTTGGGACCAACAACATTATTACTCTGGAAATTGCCCAGGATATTAGTGAACAAATACCGAGTACCACCTCACAAGGCACCTCAGTCACTGGCGTCCAAACGACGCACACAACGATGAATACTCGGGTTCATGTGCCAGACAACCATTTCCTAGTCTTGAGTGGAATGATCCAAAATCAAAAAACGAACTTCAGATCCGGCCTGCCCTGTCTTGGAGGACTTCCAGTAGTTGGAGCCCTCTTTGCACAAAATGATAGATCAGCAAACAAAACTAATGTCATCATCTTCCTTAGACCAATTATTATTCACTCCTTTGAAGATTACGATCGCATTACGCAGGAAGAAGAGGCTATGTTTAAAGAAAATGCAGTACATAATATTCTCAAAGAAGAATTCGATCAAGCAACGGAAATGATTAAAGCTTTGAGTAATGAATAGAATCCTTTGTATAATAAAGATCTTTCAAGTAGCAGGACTATCGAGCGTCCTGCTCTTATCTTCTTGCTATCATACAACAGAAAAAATTGAGCCAAAGCTCGATTTTGCTGTCCAAGATAAGTATTTACTTAGCCTGCCCAGTGCTTTTCCCCCACTGCATCAGGAGGAGGTAGCACAAGACTGGGCAAAAGAATATAAAATTGGAATCGCCTTCGCACATCAGCTCGATCTATACCAGGCTATTACGGCCTTTAAACGAGCAGAAATACTCCTCCCAACAGATCAGGCCGCAAGAATCCAAGAAGTCGATTATGCCATTTTCCTCTGCTACTACTTAGGAAGAAAATATACCGATGCCGTCTACTGCTACGAACATACCCCTCTAAGAAATGTCGATACCAGCTTCCCCGCAGCCCAAGACTTTCTTCTGCTTTTGTATGACTGTTATAGTCGGTTAGGTGAGGAGCTTAAAGCAGAACAGATCCTTTTCTATATCCAAAAAGAGTTCCCGGAATCTGCCAATAAGCTCTACGTGTACTCCCATCTGCTGGAGGCTAATATCGAAAAGCTCGAAGAAATCGGGCAAGTGCCTTCCTATGAATTTATAGAGGACTTCCTTACCCAGTATGAAAAAGATAAAAAGTCGGTCCAAAAAGCTAAAATCTTAAATACCGCCTTCCCTGGTGCCGGCTATTTTTATCTAGGCCAGACTCAGTCGGGCATTACAGCAACTCTACTCAACGGCCTGTTTATTGCAGCCAGCTACTATTTTTTTGATCATGGCAATATTGCTGCAGGAGCCATTTTCACAAGTTTTGAAGCGGGCTGGTATTTCGGAGGGATCTATGGAGCGGGAGAAGAAACGAAGTTTTATAATGAACGACTCTATGAGATGCATGCTACAAAGCTCATGAATGAAAAAGGTCTTTTTCCGGGGTTTATGATTCATTATGCCTTCTAAAAAACAGTTGTGCATTCTACTCTCTCTAGTGTCTACCCTGTGCCATGCCCGTCCTGGGTACTTTGAACCTTGGGGAAAAGATATAGACTTACAAGACCCTCGAATAAGGAGCTGTACAGCTCCTACGAAACATTCCCCCTCTGTCGCTATTGCTGATACGATTATTAAGTTCCATCAAAATATTATCTCTCCAGTCGATGGACCCCGAAGTCATTACCGGCCTACATCATCCCGGTATATGCAACTGGCTATGTATAAGCATGGGTTTATCAAAGGATTTATTATGGGGTGTGACAGGCTATTACGGGAAAATAAAGATCCGTGGATATACAGGTCTATTGAAATCGATGGCCAGCTGTATAAATATGATCCTGTTAGAAAGTAAAAGGCTTTTATCTTAGAAGATAAAAGCCTTTGTTAAAACTTAGGAGAAATAAGAAGGATCTATTTCTTCTTGCAGATCAGGAAGAGCTTCAAAATCAGCATCATCGCTATTTTCATTAGGGTTTACCAAAATTGCCTTTGGTTTATCCTGGCGATGCTGACTGACTGGAATAGGATGATCTTCATCTCTATGCTTCTTACCGCGTAGTTCGAATATTAAAGGAACCCCTTTAAAAGTGTATTCTTCACGGAACTGATTGATTATATATTTTTTATAACTCTCTAGCATGAGTTCTGGGAAGTTAACAAATAAAATAAATCGTGGTGGGTGTGCCGCAACCTGCGCCATATAATAAATACGCAGACGCTTACCTTGAATCATTGGCGGGTGGTATCTTTGCAGAACTTTTTCGATAAACTTATTAAGCTGTCCTGTCGTTACTCGATAACCACGCTCAGCATACACCTCTTTAATTAAAGGAAAGAGCTGATCCAGATTGCGATTCTCCTTAGCTGATATAAATAGGACAGGGCAATAATTCAAAAA
>CAMDPQ010000094.1 GCA_945905275.1 Chlamydia trachomatis | reverse complement strand
GCTTTGGGGCGTAGACAGCCGGCTCTTCGGGCGGTGTCTCTGCATAAAGATGTAGAAGAGATAAGCTTGTTAACGTCACCAAAGCAAAGAAAGAGGGGTTTTTCATCAAAGGACTCCTGTCTGTATAGGTTATTCATATACCAGGCTGGGGGGGGGTATTCAATAAAATATTTTATCTAAGAAACAAGGGGTTAATACAAGGAAAAAAGATGTAAAAGGTCAACGGCCTCTTACCCATCTTTTTTAGCTTTCTAAAGCTTGTCGATATATCCTTATTTTGTAAGGAAAGCGTGAGCATTTTTATACGCAATTTTTTCGATAATAGATTTCTGTAGAGAGAGTTCTTCCTCGAGGATGTCAAAGAAATGGGGGTAGCAGGCTGAATTGCTAAGCTCCTGATAAAAACAATCCGTACTTTTGTATTTTTCTTTGATATAGCTTGGGTCTGCATCTTCAAAGAAATCCGCTCCACAGCATAATACATCTTCTGCGCCAAGAGAAAGGGCATGCTGAATGTGTTCGCTCAGAGCTCTTGCTTGTTTTCCGCCTGAGAAATGACGGAAAAAATTGATGCCAATCAACCCTTTGCGGTGGATCAGTTCTTTAATCAGCTCGTCCGATAAATTACGAGCCATCGGTGTAATAGCGCGCATATTCGAGTGGCTTGCAAGAACCGGGATCGTCATGTTTTTTTTGTGTATGAGATTAAAGATGTCATAGGCCAGATAATCACTTGCATGGCTAATGTCGACAGGGATCTGTTTTTCATTCATCGATTCAAGCAATCGTTTTCCATCTTCTTTTAATCCAGTAGGGCTGCCAATCCCTCCTCCATACCGATTTTCTCCATCCCATGTGAGGCTGATATATGCAATCGATCCCAGCTGTTTTTGCAATAACTCGAGTGATGCAAGAGCCGATGTTATAGGGTCGCTGTCTGCGCAAAACCCCGCTGCATTTTCAAAAGCGGCCATGATATGGATGAGGGAAGGGTCACGATCCTCGCTGAGAAGAGGGGTCTCTTTGGCTTGAATATAGTTTTTATAGTGCTGTTGTAGGTGCAGAAAACTTTGGATTTGTTTTCTACATATTGCCGGTGCAGTGGATGTATTCGGTACGTAGATGGCAAGAACTTGGAGAATCACCTTGCCTTGTTGCATCATGGGAAGGCTAGCTCGTGACTGTGGGTCAAGAGGGGACCTGCCAGGGCCGTCATTGAGGTAGGAGAGCAGGTCGCAGTGCATGTCTATAACAGGATATCGCATAGGTATTATAGGTGTGTTATTTAGGAGATGCTCGGAGTGTATTATAAAAAGTAGTTAGGTCTTTTTTTAAGATCTCTATAGTTTGTGGATTCAGGTACATCATATGTCCTCCCGGATAGGACTTGCTTGTGATGTTACCCTGCAGTGCCGGGCTTAGTTGCATATGATTGATCGTATAGCCTGTTGCTAAGTAAGGGGTGGCAAGATCGAACAAACCACTTGCTATAAATACTTGTAGGCAGGGGTTTTGCGTGATTGCATCATGCAAATCGACACCTAAATTCAAGTACAGGTTATTCCCGTGCTTAAAATCCCACGGAAAGACATCTACAAGGATTTTATATTCTCGATCTGTTTTCCAGCCGAGATCTTTTTTTAGATAATCGTTAAAGAGGCTTGTGCAGGCAAATGTCAGTTGCTCTATGCTAGGATCATATCCCGCATTACTGGAGCAGGGGTTGAGATCATAGCCCTTGATTCTCCCGTCAAATCTACCGATGATTTGCCCCTCATTCTTTAGAAGCTCCTTGCTGAAGGTGCTTACATGAAAACGCATATCACATCTTTGAATAAAATCTTTAGAAAGGCCTGTATAGGCCATCAGTTTTTGTACGACCTTCTCTTTTTTTTGTGGATCAAGGGAGGCGCCTTGCATAAGCGCTAAAGTATACTCAGTTTGTGCAAACTGGCTTACCTCTGCTAAGAACAGGTCTAAGGGCAGTGTCGTATTCACTTTTTTGTGATACCATGAAGTCGCAGCAAAGCTAGGAAGAGCTAGCGCGCATGCTAGATCATTGCCACTATAGCGGCTCGATAAGCTTAAAGTTTGCCAGTCTAGCACGGATGAGAGAAGTAAGATTCCATCGATGGACATAAAGAGATTGTCTTGCAGATAGGATCCGAGACCTGCCGCACGCGTTGTTCCGTAGCTTTCTCCTGCAAGGATTTTTGGCGAGCGCCATCTTCCATTTTTTGTTGTATACAGCCGGATGAATTCCGCAATCGATTCGATATCACTGTCTAATGTGAAAAATTGCTTGGGATCTTCTCCTGTAGAGACCGTGCTGAGCCCTGTTGCCACAGGATCGATAAACACTAAATCGGTAAGATCAAGAAGGCACTCGTTATTTTCTTGCATTTGATAAGGGATGACGGGAATGCCCAGATCATTACATACAATTCTTTGTGGCCCAAAAGCGCCCATATGTAGCCAAACAGAAGAGGAACCAGGTCCTCCATTAAAACAGAAGGTAATAGCACGGTTACTCAAGTCGGTATCGCCCACTTTTTGATAGGCTACATAAAAGATTTGCGCTTTGGGCTGATCCTTGTCATCCTTAAGGATTAGCTTTCCTGCTGTTGCGATATAGGGTATTGTAACGCCATTGATCGTGATCGAATGAGAAGACTGGATCTCTTCGATAGGGGTCTGGTCTACTTGAGGTTTATCGATCTCTTTGGTTAATATACTCTCTATACTACAGGGGGCTGCATGCAACAAAGATAGGCTGCATAAGGAGTATAAAACAGCGGAGTAAAGCATTTTCATAAGAGACCTCTATTGCTATATGGTATGATGAAACTGGACCATACCACAATCGATGAGGGTCAGACAATAGCTTTTTAGTCAGTCTTAGCTAAAGCAAGAGGGTGTTCTTTGCTAGTCTTTAAGGCAAGCTGTCCACAGGCTGCTGCAATATCTTTGCCTTTGGTATAGCGCCATGTAACGACAATACCTTTACTTTCTAAAATAGAACGGAAATTTTCTATCGACTCTTTTTCTGGTCTTTGCAGATGGAGACCGTCGACAGGATTGTAGGGGATTAAATTAACAGTGCATGGATGTGTTTTTACCAGAAGAGCTAGCTCCTCTGCGTGCTCTGCTTGATCGTTAATGTCTTTCAGAAGAGTATATTCATATGTAATATCTCGACCTGTCTTTTTGGAGTAGTCAAGCATGCTATCTAGAATGTCTGAGAGCTCATACTTGCGCGCAAAGGGAATGATCTTTTTTCGAATGTGTTGGTTCGGAGCATGTAGCGATAGCACCAGGTTCACTTGCATATCTTCGTTTGCAAGTCTTTTGATCCCTTCGATAATGCCTACAGTAGAAACGGTGATTTTTCTTTCTGCAATATGCAGGCGCGTTGTATCGCAGAGGAGTTTAATCGACTTGACGACCTCATCGTAATTGTCTAAAGGCTCTCCCATACCCATGAAAACGACATTGGATACCCTCTGTCCTTTTTGCACTAAAAACTTATGGATCAAGTAAACCTGATTGAAAATTTCCTCAGCAGAAAGAGATCGGATAAGCCCTTCTTTGCCCGATGCGCAGAACGCACATCTTGCCGGGCATCCCACCTGAGAAGACACACATACAGTTTGTCTGCCAGGTGCTAGAATCAGGACGGATTCGACAAGCTTTTCATCGGCAAGTCGCCAAAGAAATTTAATTGTTTGGCCATCGCTGGATTCTTCTGTTTTCACGAGATCTAAGCACGACAGCTTGAAGTGATCGGCAATCTTTTGTCTTAAGCCAATTGCTATATTGCTCATCTCGTCCCATGAGCTGATAGGTTTATTATAGACCCATTCAAAAATTTGTGTGGCGCGGAACGGTTTTTCCCCATTTTCTACAAGCCATTCTTTCAGCTGTTGTAATGAGAGGCTATGAATATGCATGTAGAAAATCCATGGTGAGGTTATAGGAAGATTAAGAGAAGGATTGGGAGCGTAGTAAAGAGGGTGAAGTAGCTTGTCTCTGATAGCAGCGCTCTATAAAGGCTTTTTTGTTTGCTCGATTGTTGCTATGAATTTGATCCGCCATGTTTTGCATGCATGTTTTAGCAATTTTCCATATTGTCATTCGCCTTAGAGACTCTATAGGAAGTGGAGTCTGAAGCGCATTATAAAGAAAAGTTTGTTCTATCACTAGCGGCTCCTTGTTATACGCAGGTATCTGCAAGCGATAATGATAGCAAAAAGAGATGTATTGTTCAAAAGAATCGGTGTTTTTAAAAATTTTTAACGTGTAATCCCGACTAATATCTCTGTATTTCTTGGGTGTAACAAGAAAAGAAGGCTTCTGCTTGATGTGTCACCATCGATCACCTCTTATCCCATCTGAGAGGGTTCAAATATTTTATAAGTATAGTCGAGTCAAGGAAGGTGATCTCTGATATTGTTAGAAGCTTTCCAGCTTTGATGTGATGAGGCGGTACTTATCGGCATATGTTTTGAGATCGGCGTCGTGTGCTAATTGCAGAGCCTGCAGCTCATTTTGGTACGTATGTCTTGCTTGCCAGGCGTTTGCCTCTTGTTCCAGTCTTCTTCGTTTTTTATCGACAGCTTGTAGAGATGTCTGTGTAGAAGAGGTGGTCATATTTTCATGAAAACACCATCTACGTAATCGAGCCAGTAGACCGCTACCCTCCGTTAATCCGTTCCACCAAGAACCTATATGTGCGGCAATTGTTTGGCCCCAAAGCTTGAGATGTTCTAGGTGATA
>CAMDPQ010000093.1 GCA_945905275.1 Chlamydia trachomatis | reverse complement strand
AAATGGAATCACCGATGTGGAACACTCCAGGATTGATAACACCGATAACATCGCCTGCATAGGCGACATCTAAAGTGGTTCTTTCTCCAGAAAACATGCTGTGTGGGCGAGATAGACGAATTTCTTTGCTCAGACGGTGATGTTTAACGACCAGGTCTTTTTCAAATTTTCCAGAACATACCCTCATAAAAGCCATGCTATCCCGATGTTTTTTATTCATGTTAGATTGTATTTTGAATACGTAAGCACTAAAAGGATCTGTAACTGGATCTATCTCAACTTCGGTCTGTCCGGGACCATCAGCCATCCGAGTATGAGGGGAAGGAGCAAGGTGGATAAAGGCATCAAAGAAGGGTTCTATACCAAAGTTCGTAAGAGCTGAGGCAAAAAAGACAGGTGTCGTTTTGCCAGCTAAGAAGCTTACGGTACTAAATTCATTTCCGGCAGCATCCAGGAGTGTTAGTTCTTCCTGGAGATGGGCTAGGTCTTCTTTACGCATCCGTTCTAAAAGCTTAGGGTTGTCAAAGGAGGTCTTTTCGATCAAAGCCTGCTGGGCTCCTCCTGTAGCGGTTTTTGTAAATAAGAGGCACTCTTTTGCAATACGGTCATATACTCCACAAAACTCCTTTCCTGATCCAATAGGCCAGTTGTATGCAAAACATTGGATCTCTAGTAAATTTTCTAGTTCATTCATAAGATCTAGGGGGTCTCTACCCGGCATATCCATTTTATTAATAAAGGTGAGGATAGGGATTTTTCTGAGCCTGCAGACTTCAAAGAGTTTTCTTGTCTGTTTTTCAACCCCTTTACCGGCATCAATAACCATAATTGCGCAGTCAGCAGCAGTAAGGGTGCGATAGGTGTCCTCAGAAAAGTCTTCATGTCCTGGTGTATCTAAAATATTGATCACCATATCTTTATAAATAAATTGCATAGCGGAAGCCGTAATCGAAATTCCCCGTTCCTGCTCCATCGTCATCCAGTCTGAAGCTGCCATTTTACGCCCTTTTCTTCCTCGAACCATTCCGGCGGTATGGATCATTCCTGAATACAGAAGAAGCTTTTCCGTGAGGGTTGTTTTTCCAGCATCGGGATGGCTGATGATCGCAAATGTTCGTCTTTTGGCGATTTCTTGAGCAAGGTCTGTATTAGGCTGTTCCATAGGGCTAGATATATGTGCTGTATAAAAAGGTGAATAAAATTAGTGTTTTTTAGAAGGTACAGTATAGACGAATGGGAATATGATCTCTAGGGTTTTAAGTAACCATAGGAACGAATCAATTTGAGATAAAAGAGTGCCTAGTGGGCGTCCTGCGTATTTAGCAACGGGTGATAAAGGGTCCTTTATTTCGGAATTCTCTACCTTTACATTGAAGTAACTATCCATTATGAATGGTGGTGAAGAGCTTATTAGGTAAGATATGAATTTATTTCAGAAGGAATTATGTGATTTTATCGACCATACGATCAGAGTTAACGGTGGCAATGATGTTGAGGTTCCATCCATATCTACTTCTTCACCACAAGATGCCTATCATAAGTATTGGTCCTCTCATAGGGGAGTTGCTTTTGAGCAGGAGATTAGAGATGAATATCAAGCAGCGTCTCTCGGTCAATGGCATTTTCCCCTTTTTATACGCTCTGATCTCTATCAGCCCTTACCTCGATGCGTAGACTCTCTAGGTCACTATATTGATGTGATTAAGCCTGCTTTTTCCTGCCGTAAGGCGCTAATGAAGCATTTATATTGGAAAGCGTTTTTAAGTCTATATCCACAGCCGGTTGGTGCTACAAAAGAAAAAATTGTTCTTTTAACGTATGTGCTAAAAGATGGTCTCGGTGATTTTCAAGCGGCGGAAGTAGCCAAGGTGCAATTGGAAGGGGAATTTAGCTCTGTTTATAGGATCAGTATCGTTCCTATACAATTTAAGAATATGATGCCTCCTTCCTCTAATAGCCATATGATTCATTATTATCAGGTGGAGGAAGAGAGCTCTCCTCAGCATTTCTCTTCTGAGATTAAGCGTTGTTTACAAGAGGTCTCTGTCCTTCTCCAGGTGCCTACCTGTTATCCTTACTGGGGTGACTTACTCACGCAGTATGAGCCTAAGACCCATTATACCATTGGTGAGTATGGATTTATCGATTCAACATGGGCACATCCTATGGTCGATCATACGGTATGCATGGGATTACATGATTTGGAAAAAGGCATTTGGATTAAAAATCAAAAGCATTGGTCTTTTTCTAGAAAAACGCAAGATCGTGTGTTTGCGAATCAATCGATTACCTCTTATTCAGCAAAGAAAGATTGTATTTTTGCCTATCTTAAAACATCTGAGGGTATTTGTAGTTTTTTTCATCTGGCTCTTGTTTATTATAGCGATTCATTAAAAGACTTAGACATCATAGTACCCGATGTAAACGCCTTTCTTTTCTTACTTAAGGAGGATCGGCTTTTATTATCTGATTATCAGATCAAGGCTTTACACATTTTATCCACTGAGCAAGAGTACGTGGTACCGATACAAGAAAAAGGGAAGCTCTTGCGTATGATCGAGGTGGGTTATATTCCATCAGAAGAAGCCCTTTCTTATGTTCGGCTAAGCAAGGGTTTATTTGCTTGTCGGGGGGATCAAAGCTTCTCAGAAGCTATCTCTTTTAATACATTATTTTTTTATGATGCAGCACCTCATGCAGGCCCTTTTTTAGAGGATTTTCAAGGCGTCGTTAAGGGCCGGTTAGAAGATTATCCATTAGCGCAAGAGTATTTTAAGGGGTTTAAGCGGGTGTTTTTGCTTAAAGGACAGTGGGCGGAGCTCGCTGCTGTAGGCAGGTCTATGGGACATCTTTTAAAGAAGAAAGAGACGCAACGAGGAATAAAGTATCTCAATACGATTTTAAGAAACGAGTATAACTTTAATGCAAGTTTTATCCATTTGGTCCGAAGTTTAGTCCTGCATAGTCGATTTCCGCGTCTTTCTATTGCACATGAACATGCGATGAATGCTTGTGTTCGTAAAGAGATTTCTGTATCCCAGGCCCTAGAGCAGCTTTCAATGGAGTTGGGACAGAGTGATCGGAGTGAAGACTAGAGAGAATATCACCTATAATACGTGTTTTACAGTCATTGTTAAAATGGCAAATAAGATCACAGTTAGTATAAAAATGGCATAGCCAATCAGTACGAAGAGTCCGTCATCTTCGAGCATGCCGATTTCAATTAAAAAAATAGACCATGCGGCCGTTAAGTTGGATAAAGGGATCGGTAACGGCAGAGCGAGGACAAACCCTAGGATGAAGATCATAATGCTATTGGTTTTTTCCATAATAAGGGAGTGGCATGCCCAATTGAGTCTCGGGTGAATCCATCTTTTGAGCTTCCTTACCAGAGTAAGGGTTTTGGCTGTGATTTTTTCGAGCGTATAAGGGGGTACGTTTTTGGATAAGAGTTTTTTAGGTAACCACACCTTCTTATTGAATGCTAGTCGTAATCCAATCAACGATATCGCAATACCAAAGGGAATAGAGAGCCCAGGAATTTGCACTGGCTGACAGAAAGGTAAGCTCAGTATGATCAGAATGACGGGGCGTCCTTTTCCTGATAAGATCTGTAAAATTTCTAAGATAGATAGAGGTTTTTTTTTTGCTTCTTCTTGTAGGAGCAAAATACTTTCTTCTAATGTCCTAAACGTATTTATTTTTACCATTTATAGTCTGCATATATATATGTAGTCATTGATTTGGAAAATTAACAGAGGGCTATTCAATATGCAATCTTTTTTTGTAAAGCTTGAATCTTATATTAGCTAGAATAGACTCCCTATTTTTAATATAACGCTTTTTCAACTTCGAAGTGAGACAAATCCAGACTCCTTTCTGCGTTGATTAAAGACCTATACAGGTGTGCGAAATTGTAATACTTTTCTGGGTCGGTTGTTAAGCAAGTTCTCGAGTTCCCTCACAGTCTCATCAGCTACTGCATCTAATCGTTGACACTTAGGTAGATACTGTTGAATGAGGCCGTTTGTATGCTCATTCAGACCTCGTTCCCAGGAATGGTAGGGACGAGCAAAATAAACAGTTGCTCCCAGCTTGGAGGCTATTGTTTGATGATTTGCAAACTCTTTTCCGTTGTCGGCGGTGAGAGTGAGCACGAAATCTTTCATATCGGTTAATCTGCTTGTCAATGCTTCTTCTACTTCCTGAGCTGTTTTCCGAGGGACCTGAGCTAACAATGTTAGTTTTGAATGCCGTTCTACCATGGACGCAATGGCCCCTTTATGTCCCTTGCCTATAATCGTATCAATTTCCCAATCCCCAAGCCGACTGTTCTCTTCCACAATTGCAGCTCGTTCAGAAATATCAATACGTCCTGGAATGCACCCTCGACCAGATTTTCCACTCCCCCGTTTGTTGTACTTCTTCCCATGATGCCTCAGTTCTTTGTAGGGGGTACCTCCCTGTTGCTTATCCCTCCAGACGTGCTTGTAAATGCTTTCATGACTCACAGCTTCATTACTATTGTGTCTGGTAAGCCAACTAAATTGCTAACTCTAATCCAAGGTTGGTACTCGCTTACAGTTGAATGAATAAATTGCCCATTGCCTAAGCACATACCTACATGTGAAATTTTTTGTTCTGATTTACCTCGACTTTGCAACTTTTAGCAGCTTAACTCATGCTGCCTGAAGCACTTGTTTCACTATAGACTCCGCCCATTCTGCCATTTCCGGTGTGATATTTTCTACGGATGGCGTCATTTTTGCCTTCCGCATAATTAGATTTTCCTTCCAGAT
>CAMDPQ010000092.1 GCA_945905275.1 Chlamydia trachomatis | reverse complement strand
GCTGAGCTAATATCATCTAAAATCGCTCTTGTTAATGGAAAAAAACAGCTAGCCAGAAGGCGCCTTGCCAACATCTCTTCCGCAGTATCGGAAGAAGAATTCGAAAATGCACGCCTTAACTACGCCTCATTAAAAAGCAATGTCGATGCGGCGGAAGCAACCCTTGCCTCTACGATGACTGAATATGAAGATTGCAATTGCTATGTCCCTTCATCGGGCAACATCCTAACAAGAATCCGAGAGCCCGGATCGATTTTAAGCGTAGGAGAGCCTGTATTTACTCTTGCTCTTGATACCCCTATATGGATTCGCTGCTATATAGATGAACCCGATCTGGGTAAAATAGCGCCGGGGATGGAAGCTGAAATTTATACCGACACCGGCACAAACTCTGTATACAAAGGGCATATCGGTTTTATCTCATCGGTTGCAGAGTTTACCCCCAAAAACGTCCAATCCCCTCAGCTACGTACAGACCTAGTATTTCGACTGCGCATTATTGTAGACAACCCGGATGAAGGGCTAAGACAAGGAATGCCTGTGACGATTAAAGTGCTTATCACTGGAGCCAATGAACCAAGGCCCGCATCTTGACAGCGCCTATTATACAGTTAGATAAGCTCTCTAAAACATTTCCCCACGCAAAGACCCCTTCTCTCTCAGAGATTGACGTAGCTATAGCTCCAGGGCAGTTAATTGGTTTAGTGGGACCCGATGGGGCCGGAAAAACCACGCTCATTCGGCACCTAGCAGGCTTACTGAAAGCCTCTAGTGGTACCATCCAAGTACTAGGCCTCAACCCGATCATCCAAGCCAAGCAGCTGCATGACAATATCGGCTATATGCCGCAACGTTTTGGTCTGTACGAAGACCTGACTGTCCTACAGAACCTATCGCTCTATGCAGATTTACACGGCATTGAAAAAGAGAATAAAAAAACACTATTTGCCGAGCTGCTCCAATTTACAGGGCTGGCTCCTTTTACAGACCGGCTAGCTAACAACTTATCTGGCGGAATGAAACAAAAGCTCGGACTTGCCTGCGTACTCCTGAAAAAACCCAAGCTATTGCTGTTAGATGAACCCAGTGTCGGTGTCGATCCTATCTCTCGGAGGGAGCTCTGGAAAATGGTAAAGACCCTCGTTACAGAACATGTCACAGTGATCTGGAGCACCTGTTATCTTGATGAAGCGGAAAAATGTCAGACGATCCTTCTCTTAAATGAAGGTAAGCTTCTGTTTTACGGCTCTGCCGCTGCCTACACAAAAAACATGCAGAATAAAGTCTTTCTACTCCTGCCAGGCAAAGAAGGAAAACGGGATCTATTAGATACTCTAGGGGCAGATCCAGCTTTAATCGATTGCACAATACAGGGGGAGTGTCTACGGATGGTCCTAAAAGAAGAAGGATCCCCTCCTCGGCTACCACCTGATAGTATTATGACTCCCACCGAGCCCCGTTTTGAAGATGCATTCATCCATGCGCTAAGCACGGGGATGACCCGCAGTATCCTTGCAGAACAATTAACACTTGAAGTGGCTAAAAGTAATGAGGTGATGATCGAGGCACGGGAGCTAAGTAAAAAATTCGACCATTTTACTGCCGTAGATCATATCAGTTTTTCTGTACGCCAAGGAGAGATTTTTGGGCTCCTTGGACCCAATGGTGCTGGTAAATCCACAACGTTTAAAATGTTATGCGGGCTGGTGCAACCTTCAGCAGGATCTTCTTCTGTGATGGGACTCAGCCTGCAGCTAGCACAGGGAGAGGCTCGATCAAAAATCGGCTATATGGCCCAAAAGTTTTCTCTATATGGTGATTTATCTGCCCTGCAAAACCTCAAGTTTTTTGCAGGCATTTACCCCGTACCAGCAAGCCAGGTGCAGAAGGTGATCCAAGAGATGATCGCTGCCTTTGATCTCACCCCTTTTCTTTCTACATCGGCCAAAGAACTGCCTTTAGGGTTTAAGCAACGACTAGCCCTCGCCTGTGCATTAATGCACAAGCCAAAAGTGCTTTTTCTCGATGAGCCTACCTCGGGCGTAGATCCGATTACACGCAGGGAATTTTGGGGACATATCAATGGTCTTGTAAAAAAAGGGATGACGGTAATGATTACAACACACTTCATGGATGAAGCAGAATATTGTGATCGGATCGGATTAATTAATAAGGGCAAGCTCATTATGATCGACAGCCCGGATGCATTAAAAAAGGCTGCGATCTCTGTGGATAATCCAACCCCAACACTAGAAGATGCTTTCATAACCTTAAGCTTACAGATGGAACATCCAAAATGATCTTTTTTGCTCAAAAGACCCAAAACATCAGACGGATTAAAGCGCTTATCACCAAAGAATTTTTTCAAATCCTACGGGACCCCAGCAGCTTAATTATAGCAACAGTCTTCCCTTTTTTTTTGTTATTTATGTATGGATTTGGAGTGTCTTTAGATGTCTCTAAACTCAAGGTTGGCGTTGTATTACAAGATCATAGTGATCCGGCTGAAAGCTTTCTAGCTAGCTTAAAAAACTCCCGTTTTTTTGATGTGCAAATCTCTACAGACCCCCGCACCTTCTATCAGCCACTAACCTCGTCTGCACTGGATGCCATCATTTGGATCCCATTTTATTTTTCAGAGCAGTGGATGAAAGCAAGATCGAGTCGGGACGATGTCGGAGCCCCCATCTACGTGATCGCCGATGGTAGCGCTCCCAACACAGCATCTTTTGCACAAAACTATATCCAAGGCACATGGAGCAACTGGTTGCAACAAATGTCTATTTCCTCAGGGATTCACACCCCTAATGAAATCTCTATCGATTCTCGATTTTGGTTTAATGAAGACTTAAACAGTCACAACTTCCTGGTTCCTGGATCTATTGCTATTGTTGTCACCCTTCTAGGCACCCTCCTTACAGCGTTGATGATTGCAAGGGAATGGGAACGAGGAACAATGGAGTCGTTAATGACCACTCCTGTGACGATAGGTGAGATCTTAATTAGCAAGCTCATCCCCTATTTTATCTTAGGGATGCTTGCGATGTGTATTTGCACAGGAGTGGGACACTATCTTTTTGATGTCCCTTTTCGAGGCTCCTTCCTTGCACTTAGCGCTATCTCTAGCATATTTTTACTAGTGGCATTAGGCACAGGCCTTCTTATTTCTTCCGTCTCTAGAGATCAATTTACAGCCTCTCAAATCTCGCTCATTTCAGCGTTCTTACCCGCTTTTATGCTTTCGGGCTTTATTTTTGAAATCTCTAGTATGCCGCTGCCTATTCGGCTACTTACGTATATCCTTCCTGCCCGGTATTTTGTTTCAAGCTTGCAAACCTTATTTCTAGTGGGCGATGTATGGCCTTTAATTGGAAAGATGTGCCTTATTCTTTCTCTATTTGCCACGATCCTATTTCTTATTATTAGCGTAAAAATTAAAAAGAGACTCGACTAGTATGATCAAAAGGATCTATTCCCTTGTTATTAAAGAGCTGATTGCTGCTCTGCGAGATAAAAAAAGCAGATATATCTTAATCATTCCCCCTCTGGTACAGCTGCTTATTTTTTCGATGGCAGCCACACTGGATGTCCAAAATGTCTCCCTTGGAATTTGTAACCACGATACAGGACCGATTTCGATAGAACTGGAGCAGCGGTTTATCGGATCACCCACCTTTTCGAATATCAAGTACTTTCATCATATGAAAGAAGCAGAGAATGCACTCATTATGCAAGAGATTTGCGGCATTCTGCATTTTAATTCGAATTTCTCTAAAGATCTACTAGCAGAACAGAACGCGACCGCTTTTCTTATTTTTGATGGGAGGAAATCGAATTCTACACAGATCGTCTTGGGTTATGCACAAAAAATTGTCGACCAGTATAATAGTGAGCTGCTGCAGAAACAAAACCAGGCTCCTCCACCCTCGATTCTGATTCAAAGGAACTGGTTTAATCCGAACTTAATTTATCAGTGGTTTACGGTTCCTGGCCTGGTTGCGATCCTTGCAATGACCGTGAGCCTTACAGTCACCGCTTTATCTATTGCAAGAGAAAAAGAGATTGGAACGTTTGAGCAGCTGCTTGTCTCCCCCCTTACCCCTATTGAGATCTTACTTGGTAAAGCGATCCCTGGGGTGATTATAGGGGTGGCAGAGGCATCTCTAATACTGATGGCTGGAGTCTTCATCTTTCATATCCCGTTTACAGGATCGATCCTGTCTTTTTACTTCAGCCTGGTGATCTTTATTTTATCCATTGTAGGAATCGGCCTGTATCTATCAGCCCTTTCCAAAACCCAGCAGCAAGCACTGCTCAACATGTTTTTCTTTATCTCTCCCGCGATCATCCTCTCGGGATTTGCGACACCGATTGCCAACATGCCTATGTGGCTACAATATATTACGATAGTAAACCCCCTACGATACTTCCTAGTGATATCAAGAGGTGCTTTTCTTAAAGAAATGACGATGCATGAAATCTTTACAGGATCTGTTCCCATGATATGGATTGCATTAATTACCCTTATAGGAGCTGGACTATCCTTTAGAAAAAGGCTTCATTAATCCATACACCTTATCCGAATGCTTACGCCCTTGAAATCATCTATTTATCTATCTTTGTAATCATAATACGCTTAAAAATAAAAAATATGTTTATAACCCCCTCGAATGATATATAGAAAATTTTACAAACACCCCTAAGGAGGTATTACGCGAACCAACTATCTTTTCTCCCTTTTAGCCCTTACCAGCCTAAGCCTTGTCCATCTGCATGCAGAAGACCCTGCTCCCGACGAACCATGAGGGTCCACCCCTAAGCCGATGCGTATGACTACAAGGCATATCGAAGGAAACGGCATAGGGTATAACAAAGGCTATACGACGATAGAAGGGTTCTTTGCTCCGTATAAAGTAGGCAACTGGACCCCCTTTTTAGATGTACGAGGACACGTCCTTAATGATGGTCAGCTGGCTGCGAATGCAGGCTTAGGTGTGCGCTATCT
>CAMDPQ010000091.1 GCA_945905275.1 Chlamydia trachomatis | reverse complement strand
GTAATATAGGAGATAGATCCATCTTTACCGGTTTTCCAGTAGGATTTCCCGTAAATGAGGCCATGAAGGAATGTCTCTGCAAAAGGGGCTTGTTCGGTGAGATACGAGCCCATAAGAACCATTCTAGCTACCCAGAAAAATAAAATGTCATGCCCTGTAATTAGCGTCGAGCTCGGATAGAATTTTTTCAGTTCTGCCGAATGATGTGGCCAGCCCATCGTGCTAAAGGGCCATAGAGCTGAGGAAAACCAGGTATCAAGAACATCTTCATCTTGCGCCCAATCTTCCGGTTTCGATAACACCTCGGGAGGGAGGTCTTCTCCGGCATAGCAGATCATCTGCTCGGGCTGTTCTTTGTTATACCATATAGGGATCCGATGGCCCCACCACAGCTGTCGAGAAATACACCAGTCTCTGAGGTTATCGATCCAATGAAAATAGGTGCTTTCCCATTGATCAGGAATAATTTTAATTTGCTTTGTCTCTACAAGATTTCTTAAGATCGGTTTGAAGCTGCTCATCTTGACAAACCATTGTTTAGAAAGGTAGGGCTCAATGATGGCCTTAGAGCGATAGGAGATGCCGATACGAAGTTTATGAGGCTCTATTTTCTCGAGAAGACCTAGCTCACGCATAGTTTCTACAATTTCTGCTCTAGCTTCTTGCATCGTTAGGCCCTGAAATTCTAATCCTTGCTCGTTGATTTTTCCGTCAGGGGTCATGATGTTGATCATCGGCAGATCATGGCGCTTTGCCATCTCATAATCATTGGGATCATGAGCCGGTGTAATTTTGACAGCCCCTGTGCCAAATCCGATTTCTACCATGTAATCGGCGATAATAGGAACCAACCGCCTTGTAATAGGAAGAAGTAGCTGTTTGCCAATCAGGTGGGAGTATCTGGTATCGGAGGGGTTGACTGCCACTGCTACATCACCAAGCATCGTTTCAGGTCTTGTAGTTGCCACAGTGATAAACTGGCTGGGATCTGTTTCTAGGGGATAGCGGAAATGCCAGAGGAAAGACTCTTTCTCTTCATGTTCTACCTCATCATCTGCAAGCGCTGTTTGAGTCACTGGATCCCAGTTGACGAGATAATCACCTCGATAAATCAGACCATCATCATAGAATTTTTTAAAGGCTGCTTTTACAGCAGTATTTCGTTGTGGATCCATAGTAAAGCACAGTCTTGACCAGTCGCATGAGCAACCGAGTTTTTTTAGCTGCATCAGGATCGAATCTTGGCTTTTTTCTTTCCAATCCCATACGTGAGATAGGAATTCTTCTCGAGAGAAGTCTTTTCGTCTCTTTCCTGTTTGGGCGATGAGATTTCTTTCTACGACAGTTTGCGTTGCAATACCGGCATGGTCTGTGCCAGGTACCCATAGCACTTCAAAGCCCTGCATCCGTTTCCAGCGAGTCAGCACGTCTTGCAAGGTGTTGACCAAAGCATGACCCATATGGAGAACGCCCGTCACGTTCGGTGGGGGCATGACTAAACTAAAAGCTGGTTTGACTGAATAGGGATCGGCACGCAAGCAGTTACTTTCCTGCCAAAAGGCGGACCACTTATCTTCTATCAGGTTTGATTCAAATGCTTTAGCAAGTTCTGTCATGGCTAGCTCTCTGTAAGGTCTATATCGTATAGGTCGGATACAGTAACATAAAACCCTAGGCAAAGTCAAAGGCTAGCCCTAAGGTTTTCTCCTTTCTTGTGGTGAATGGAGTTGAAGAAAAGAGCTGTACATAAGATCCCATCGACCGGATAGCCAGACTGGATGGCCTGATAGAGTTCTTTTTCTGTGATTTCTTCATGTCGCACAAGTTCAAAAGGCTCTAGCAAAGGCTCTTGGATTTTGTGTGCACCTGTGGCTAGAACGTAAAAAATCAGTTGATCTGCAGCTGAGGGAAAAGGACAGGCCGATCCAAGAGATACAAAATCCTCCGCTGTATACCCTGTTTCCTCTAGAAGCTCTCTTTTAGCTGTTTCAATCGGAGATTCTCCAGAATCAATACGTCCACCTGGGCATCCGAGGAGCCATTTGCCGACTGGGTGTCTATATTCTTTAAGAACGACAAGTTTTTTTTCTCGTGTGTATGCCAGGATCGCTGTCGCATGGTTTTTCACCTCTAATACGGTATATTGCATATGCAGGTGAGGCGGTAGCTCTAGTGAGTCGATTCGCAAGTTGAAAAATCCTTCATGAACCCACCGGCTATCGATGACTTTAGGCAGGGAAATAGAGTGTATGAACATATTTAAGCTGCTTGTTAAGAAGAGATTGTAGTTTTTTTATGTCTTTTCTCTCATTTGCACATACACTGAAAATAAGGGCTAAACGTAGCCACTCTATTTGTTCAAAATAGAAAAGATGGGAGGTTGATTTCTCATGTAGGGTGCCTTCTTTATCGACATAGAGGGATTGAAAAAAGAAGAATGTGGGATGGTCAATCAGGTAGGCAAGGGCCTTCTCTATACCATCGGATTGAGCTATCCTAGAGGCAGTAAAGAAGTGCTGCCATTCTATCGAAAGATCGGTGTCAATGAGGAGCGTTGGTTGTAGATCCTCTTTTTCTCTATATAAAAGATCTGCTATCAGTTCCCGTATTTTAAGAGGGGGGTTCTGTGAGCAGATCTGCTTGAGGAGAGGTAGTGACTTTTTATTTCGCGCTCTAAATAGTTGTTGTTCAATAAGAAATGTAAGGGCGCGTAGGGAGCTAAAGTTCTGGGTCTTTTGGACTCTTTTAAGAGCTTGACTATTAGAGATCTGTTTTTTTTCCAGCTGGATTAATACAAGAAGAGGATCCCTTCGTTCGGGGTCACTTACTATCTTTTTAAGATGTTCTTCGGCAAAGCGTGCACAGCCCAGCTGCGCTAAGCAAAACATCGCGTTAGCGATTAAGCAGGAGCTTGATAGGCCTTCGATGATTTCTATAAGAGACAGGGGTTTTGCAAGCCAAAAAGCCAGTTGTATGCTAATTAGGGTGAGGTTCTCTTGCTCTGTAAGAGCCTCAGCATCCTCTATAAAGGGTAGAGATTGCCAGTGGGTCTTTAGGCTATGCAGAAGGGCTTTATGTTGGGGTTCCTCGAAAATCTGAGGTACATGCCGTAAAGCAAGCAGCATTAAATAATAAGCGGACTTTCTATTTTGATAGGCAGCTTCATGTAAACGGAAAATAACTTCTTCTTCGATTAAATGTTTTAAAGGATGCTTATGGTATTTTCTGAGTGACAGTTCAAGGCATTTGAGTTCTTCTTCAATTTCTCCGCTAGCTTTATACACTAAAGACTTTCCTACATATTCTAAGGGGGCCCCCGGTGTATTTCTTAATCTGCCAAATTCCTCAAGCGCTTGTTGTAAAAGGATCGTTTTTTTCTTCTGAGACCTGCACTCACGCGCTTCTTCTACTAATGTAATCCCTGCGCGAAATAAAGCTTCTCTACCTTCCTTACGACCTGGAAAAGAGCTGCTGATTTTTCGATATTCTCCTAGAGCCTTACTGTAGTATCTATTAGAGAGAAAGGTATCCGGGACCTTCATACAGTTCACCATGATATCAGGACTGCTTGTAAATACTTGGATCGGATCGATATCTAGGTCCGCATCTTTGAGGATGATTCCAAAATGGGGGCCGGTTAAAGGGATTTGTGTGAGATAGTCAAGGATTCGTTTATCGTCTAGAAAAACACGTAGATGACAATCGACTCGTTCAATACGTATTCTATAATATCTATCGGATTCGAGTGTAATTTCAGGGGCTGAAAGGATTTGGACGTTGCAGCGAGATAGATGGGATCCAGGATTCTCAACCGAGCCGATCCATAGAGTGTGCCCGTCTTCAAAGAACCCTTTCCTTTCATCTACCACCGGTACATTCAGTAGAAATCCTATTCCTTGACTTAGGGCTCTGAGTTTGATCGATGTTTCTAGTTTAAAATTCCCCGGGAATCCATTTTTAGATACCATGAGGTTCACCCATTCCATGACATCTACATTTCTTGTTAATGCAATGTGTTTGGCAAGTAAGATGTTTTCTTGAAATTCCCAGTCTTTTTTATTCCCTATTTCAATGGGTTCAGATAAGGTCCATAGGCCCCTTCCTTCTATGTAATTTTCGATATCAAACAGTAATTCTTTCATATGCTTATAACGCTCCTCGGGACTCGGAGATAAACATTTTTTAGCGATACGAGCAAGCTCGAAGGGGATATCACGATAGGGAGCCTTATTTTGTGGGTCGATCAGCTCCTCTTTTTGCATTTGTTGTTTGATTTTTTTGTGAGAGGTACGTTGAAAAGGCAGTCGTAGCGTCAGTACTTGGTACAGTATCACCCCCAGTGCGTAGATGTCGGAAGCAAAGCTTGCAGGCTGCCCAAAGACTCTTTCTGGGGCAATGTAGGCTAGGGTTCCAGGGATTTTTCCGGGGCGTGTGAGGTCTGTAGCTTCTATAGAAGAAAAGGGCTCTTGGGTGTCTTCTGTAGGATTTTCTACGAAATCGGCCAGGCCCCAATCTAAAATAAAGGTCTCGCTAAACTTTCCTACAATAACGTTTTCCGGCTTGATATCACGGTGAAGGACTCCTCTACTATGGCAGTGAGCGATCGCTTGACATATATTTAAAAAGATCCGCATTAGCGAGGCAATCGAGGCGCCAATTGAGTGGGTGATTTGCCCGTTAGATTCTTCTTGTAATAATTGCCTAAGTATTTGTTTTAAGGTCTCTCCCTCTATATAAGGCATGGTATAATAAATCTCTGTTCCCTCAGCGTGAATATTATATATGGGGATAATCGATGGGTGGGTCATTTGTGCTGCAATTTTAGCTTCTCGTAAAAATCGCTCTTGTAGCGTGGGGTATTTCAGCCGATCGCTCCGAATTTTTTTTAAGGCGACCTTTCTTGCGCATGCAGCTTCATAGACCAGATAGATTTCTCCCATCCCTCCTACAGCAATTTGTTTTTCAACTTTATACGGACCAATGTAATCGGGTAGAGCATTGTCTTTAAGTGGCATAGGGTCTTCTGCAGTTTGGATGTATTCGTAAATCAGGTGAACTAGTTCATT
>CAMDPQ010000090.1 GCA_945905275.1 Chlamydia trachomatis | reverse complement strand
AAAAATCGACTCGATCTACCATATCCCCACCACCATGATAAGGAGGGAGTTTTTCAAGCCACTCCCTTTTCCCGTAGAGGACACCTATGCCCGTAGGGCCATACGCCTTATGTCCTGAAAAGACGTAGAAATCAGCATCTAACTCCTGCACATTAACTGGCATGTGAGAGATGCTTTGAGCCCCGTCAATTAGAACAGGGATGCCACGTTCATGAGCTATAGCAATGATCTTTTTAATAGGATGAATCGTCCCTGTCACATTAGCTACATGCGCTATCGCTATGATCTTCGTCTTATCTGATAAAAGCCCATGAAATTGTTCAAGATCGATCTCTCCATTTATATTGCAGGGGATGACCTTTAAAACAGCCCCCTTTTCCTTGCAAATCATCTGCCAAGGTACAATATTGGAATGATGCTCCGTCTCACTGATTAGAACTTCATCTGCAGGCCCAATAAAGGCCCGACCGAAACAAGAGGCTACTAAATTAATGGACTCGGTGGTGCCCCGAGTAAATACGATCTCATCCACATACTGCGCATGGATAAACTTCTGCACTTTTTCTCGAGACATATCATAGAGAAGGGTAGCTTGGGCAGCAAGCTCATAGACAGCTCTATGTACCGTTGCATACTGATCTGTATAAAAAAAGGAGATCGCATCGATCACACTCTGTGGCTTGTGTGTGGTGGCAGCTGAATCTAAATAGATAAGAGGACTTCCATGCATTGTTTTATTCAGCATAGGAAATAAGCTTCGACAAGAAGACAGGGGCAAGTAGTTCATATATTATGCTGCTTTACGTATTTCTTAATCGATAGCAAGATCTCTTTCTGTAGATCATCACACCCAATTTTATCCACAACATCTTTACAAAAACCGAGCACAAGCATCTGCGTTGCTACAGCATGGGAAAGCCCTCGTGTTTTTAAATAAAACAGCTGATCTTCATCTAGCTGACTGACAGTTGCTCCATGAGAGGCTTTGACATCATCAGCTAAAATTTCTAAGCCAGGCTTACTATTAACAATGGTCCCCTCTGTAAGGAGGAGGTTGTTATTCAGCTGATACGCTTGCGTTTTTTGCGCCTGCTGCCTCACCAAGATCTTGCCCGTAAAGCTCGAGCGCGAAACACCGGATAACACCCCTTTAAAAAACTGATTCGATGTACAAGAAGGCGCTTGATGATCAACAATGACATGAGCATGAGCTTGCTGATCGTGATCAAGCCAAGAAAGCCCTGTCACGATCGCGTCGGCTCCCTCGCCTAACAGAGTGATTCGATAGTCTTGACGACTATTCTTCCCGCCGGTTACCAAATTTTTACAATCCAGGCGGCTATTTTTCTTAAGAGAGGCTCTCATAGCATAAAACTCCCAAGACCCCTTAGGGCTATCGATAGATACTGTATGCTGAAATTTACTGGATTCATCAAGAGCGACATCTATTACAGAACTGGAAAATACCGATGCTATATCACCAAGATAGGCAGACGTACTAATCCAAGACACTGTAGAATGAGCTCCTATAGCGACTTGGATCTTAGGGAAGCTGGCAGCTTGGGCTGTCGTGGATATAAAAAGACATTGTATCGGCGCCTTCAGCTCGAGATGTGGAGGGACAAAAACAAAAACTCCTTGCTGGTCCATCGATAAGGTGAGTAGGACAAAGGGATCTTCTTCTTGATCAAGCCTCTGTTGATTACGCCGCTGAATAAAGCTGGCATAACTCCCTTTTTCTGCATCCCCTAAAGATACTGTTGTAACAGAATAAGGTAGACTAGAAAGCTCTTCTGAAAAATTTCCATCGATAAAAACAAGAACGGAATTTTTGCATTCAGCAAGGATATATTGCTCAATTGCATGACGATCCATGGAAGAGGGCTCTGCCATACGATAATCTAACGCGTATAAGTGTCTTAAAGGAACATAGGTAAATGGCTCACTCTTCTTATTCGGCCATCCTCTACTCACAAATCTTTCCCACGCTCTGGCACGGACAGGATGGGTACGACCTCTACTCACCATCTGCTGTATGGCATCACAAAAAGGATCTATCGCTTTATCTACAGGTGGCATCATCACGTATCCATCCCTTTACTGCCGAGCAATGTTTCATAGCCTGATTTTTCGAGCTGTAGAGCCAGTTCCGGGCCCCCACTCAGAATGATCTTGCCATCTACCATAATGTGTACAAAGTCTGTCTTGATATAATCGAGAAGCCTCTGATAGTGGGTGATCAGAAGAAGGGCTTTATCTGGAGTAAACAACCTATTTACCCCCTTCGCTACAATACGCATAGCATCGATATCAAGCCCTGAGTCGGTTTCATCTAAAATCGCAAGGGATGGGTCGAGTATGGCCATTTGCAAAATTTCGTTTCTTTTTTTCTCTCCACCAGAAAAACCCTCATTAAGACTTCTGTCTCTAAATTCAGCACGCATTTCAACTATAGCCATCTTTTCATCTAGAATGCTTTGGAATTGCTCTTCAGAAACAGGGACCTGCCCATTGGCTTTGCGTTTTGCATTATAGCAGGTAAATAAAAATTGGACGTTATTAATACCAGGTATTTCTAAAGGGTACTGAAAGCCCATAAATAGACCAAGATGGGCCCGTGCCTCTGGCGCCATCTCCAAAATATTTTGCCCCTTAAACCACACTTCCCCTTCAGTAACCTCATAGGCTGGATCTCCAGCTAGGATCTTAGCAAGGGTGGATTTACCAGCGCCATTAGGGCCCATGATAGTATGGATCTCTCCGGCCTGGATATGCAGGCTTACTCCCTTAAGAATCCCCTTCCCATCTGTTGATGCATGCAAATTTTTAATTTCAATCATGACACATTCACCCCTTATACTGATTTATTTCTATCCAACAGAGTTCTCGAGCTTTAACGTAAGAAGCTTCTGTGCTTCGGCTGCAAATTCCAAAGGCAGTTCTTTAATCACATCCTTACAAAACCCATTGATAATCATATTAATGGCATCTTCCCTGCTCAACCCTCGAGACTGCAGATAAAATAGCTGCTCTTCATTCATACGAGAAGTAGAGGCTTCATGCTCCACCTGACTGGAGGTATTGGCTACTTCAATATAGGGAAAAGTATTGGCAGAACATCGATCCCCTACGAGCATCGAATCACATTGCGTATAGTTCCTGCTATTTTTTGCTTTAGGAGCTATCTTAACAAGACCCCGATACGTATTATGTGAGACGTCTGCTGAAATCCCCTTAGAGATGATCGTTGATTTGGTATTTTGACCGATGTGGATCATTTTCGTGCCGGTGTCGGCCTGCATATGTCCGTTTGTTAAAGCAACGGAATAGAACTCGCCCACTGATTCATTGCCTTGCAGGATGCAGCTCGGATATTTCCAGGTGATCGCAGCACCCGCTTCGACCTGAGTCCAGCAGATTTTTGATTTATACCCCTGACAGCGACCCCGCTTGGTAACAAAATTATAAATCCCCCCTTGACCTGTAATCGGATCCCCTGAGTACCAGTTTTGCACGGTAGAATATTTGATCTCAGCATGATCCAGAGCTACCAGCTCAACGACTGCCGCATGAAGCTGATTATTATCATAAGCAGGCGCCGTACACCCTTCTAGATAGCTTACGCTAGAATGCTCCTCGGCGATAATTAGAGTCCTTTCAAACTGACCACTTGTCTTATCATTGATACGAAAATAGGTAGACAGCTCTATAGGGCAACGGACTCCTTTAGGAATATACACAAAAGATCCATCGGAGAACACCGCAGAATTGAGCGCTGAAAAAAAGTTATCGCCAATGGGGACTACGCTGCCGAGATATTTTTCTATGAGTTCAGGATACTTATGCACGGCCTCAGAAATAGGACATAAGACGACACCCGCCTCGTCCAAAGTTTTATGAAATGTTGTTCCAAGAGACACAGAATCAAAAACAACATCGACGGCAACGTTTGTTAAACGCTTCTGCTCATCGAGAGGAACTCCCAGCCTTTCAAATGTTTTAAGCAGCTCAGGATCCACCTCACTTAAACTCGAGAGCTCTTGTTTTTTTTTCGGAGCAGAATAATAGGTGATCTCTTGATAATTGATCGGCGTATATTGCAAATGACCCCAGGAAGGTTCCTTCATTTGAAGCCAGATCTTAAAGGCTTTTAACCGAAAATCTAAAAGAAAAGGGGGCTCATTTTTTTTTGCTGAAATGGCCCTCACAGTCTCTTCAGAAAGCCCCTTAGGAAAGCTTTCTGTTTCAATAGATGTGGAAAACCCATACTTATATTGAGATTTATCCTTAAGGAGTTGCTCTGTGGTCATAAAACCTACTGATTAAAGGAAAAGTAGGGCTATAATACCCGAAAGTGAGGTATATCTCAACCTGCAATCACCATCGCAAAACAAATCTTCTTCATAGGATCAGCGTCTGAGCCTTATCAAGGTGCTCTGGCAGATCGATCTCTAACGTTTCATGCTGCGTTTCATGCACTTGGACATGGAGGCCGTTAAATAAAAATCTTAACTGCTCCAATTGCTCAATAACCTCTAGATCACACACAGGGAGAAGGGCGATCTTTTTAAGACCGGCATCCGAGTAGGCATAAAGACCCACATGCTTATAGTAAATTTTTTCTTTTCCCTCAGCTGACTTGCGATAAAACGGAAGGGTAGAGCGGGAAAAATACATCGCACGCCCCCCTCGATCACACACTACCTTAGACACCTCAGGCGACTCAATATCTGCTATAGAATAGATCTGTTTTTTTAACGTCCAGACATCGGCTGTATCATGATGAGCACTTTGTAACAGATCATGGATGCTGGATTCTTTGATAAAAGGGCCATCGGCCTGCCAATTGACCCATATATCAGCTTCAACCAACCTGCTTGCTTGGAGCTCAACGAGGCGATCTGTTCCTGAAGCACAGGTAGTCGATGTCCTATAAAATCGCCCTCCAAACCCTCGAATGACCTCAGCGGTTTCCTCGGCATCTATGGCAAATACCACTTCATCAAAACAGGAAACCTTCCCGGCTGCTATCCATACCCATTCTATAAGAGATCTACCCTGAAGCAGGGATAGTATTTTTTTAGGAAACCGCGAAGACTGCAACCTCGCTGGAATCACACACACAACTTTTTTACCTTTCCACATAGATTACCTCTTTAACTGCAGACTTTCTGTATTCTTAAGATACCA
>CAMDPQ010000089.1 GCA_945905275.1 Chlamydia trachomatis | reverse complement strand
TCCAAGGAATCGACTCCCTCAATTCCGGCTAAACACTGAACTACAATAGACTGAAACACTTTTCCTTCAATATCACGAACGAACACAGTATCAGGCAACTCTATCTCTTTTGTATCTATATGTTGTAGTGGGCTATGCATCGATTTCCTCCTCGTATTTTTAATCCATTTCAAGTAAACTACTATATAAAAAAAAACATTTGTTCCAATAGATTCTCTTTAGATATATCGTGTTTTTCATAGGTACACAAAAAATGACAAAAGATTTCTTCACTCTTATCATATGGGCCATTTGTGGCTCTATCTGCGCCCACTTTGCGCAAAAACAGGGACGTAGTCCTCGTAAATGGTTTTTCATAGGGATGTTACTTGGTTTATTCGGTCTGCTTATTCTGTTTCTTATGCGCCCTTACGAAAACTGGCGTTTAAAAAGACAAAAAGGAAACCAGACAGAAAAAAAAGAAGAGAGCCCTGCTATACAGAGTCTATTTACCCATGCTCCACCCGATATTTTATGGTACTATCTGGATTTCGAGCATCAGCAGCAAGGGCCTATGAGCCTAAATGCTCTAGAAAATGATTGGAAAGCAGAAAAACTACGTCCTTCCACATGGATCTGGAATGAACATCTCACCGACTGGAAACCACTTAGTGAAGTTTTTTCTTCTTCTAAAGAAGAAATCAAACCATAAAAAAAGACCTCAAAAAATGAGGTCTTTTTAGATCAGACTGAAAAGATACTACCAGCTAGCTTTTGTGATTCCGGGAATCATTCCAGCATTAGCCATTTCTCTAAAACAAAGACGGGAGAGCTTAAACTTTCTTAAAAACCCTCTGGAACGACCTGTTATTTGGCAACGATTGCGAAGGCGAACAGGAGAGGAGTTCTTTGGTAACTTATCTAAGTCCACCACAGCCTGCATACGCTCTTCATTGCTTACATTGAGGTCTTTAACTACTTTCTTAAGTTGCTGACGCTTGTCCCACTTAAGAGAAACCATGCGCTCACGTTTTTTCTGTCTTGCTATAGAAGAACATTTTGCCATAAATCTCTACTGTTTCCTTACTTTTTACGCGCAGGACCTTTTTGTCTCTGCTTACGATTTGGATCTGTTTTATTAATTACGTAAACGCGGCCTTGCCTGCGAACGATCTTGTCCCCTTTTGAAGGGTCTGCTTTAATAGAAGCTCTTACTTTCATGACTAAACCTAAAATACTAAATATAAAAGTTGAGCCCATTTATACGCCCATTCCCAATTCTTTTCAAGTCAGATCTACAAGATTTTACGCTTGATGGATAAGCTGTTTTAAGCTAGCATGAATTCAAATTTTTTTAGAAATTCAGGTTTACATCATGAAACGTACATATCAGCCAAGCAAAGTTAAGCGTCAAAAAGCGTGTGGATTCCGTAAAAGAATGAAGACTGCCCACGGCAGAAAAATAGTGAATCGCAGAAGAAGACAAGGCAGAAAACGCCTAACCACAGCGTAAATCACGTGGATTTTCCTAAAGAGGCGCGTCTTCTCAAAAGAAGGCAATTTCAAAAAATCGCTCGAGAAGGTCGTCGCCTCGCGGGAAAAGTTGTTTCGATTCAATATCTCTATAAGGAAACAACCCTCCGCCCTAAGCTTGGGATCACTATTTCTAAAAAGTTCGGGAAAGCACACGACAGAAATCGCTTTAAGCGCGTTGTCCGTGAGGCTTTTCGCGAATGCTCCGCCACATTCCCTTTAGGCATGGAGATCCATATTCTTCCACGCCTAATTCCTATTGCTATAAAAAAACAAGACATCCTGTTAGACTTGCAATTAATTTTTAGAAAAACAACCTAAATTACTATTGCAGTGCGCTTATGTTTTCCCATCTTAATCCAGAACAGCAAAAAGCCGTAGAATCCACGCAAGGAAGAGTCCTTATTCTTGCGGGAGCAGGCAGCGGAAAAACCAGCGTTTTGACCTATAGAATGGCCCACCTGATCCAAAATAAAGGGATCGATCCAGGGGCTATTTTAGGACTAACTTTCACCAATAAAGCAGCTGGAGAGATGAAAGAGCGGCTCGGCAAGATCATACCTGCAAGCTCTGCACGTAAAGTGACTTTATGCACCTTTCACAGCTTTTGCATGCAGGTACTGAGAAAAGAAATCCATCAACTAGGTTACACCTCTGCTTTTAGCCTATATGATGAAAAAGACGTTAAGCGCTTGCTGACACAAATGGTAAGGCACTCTCTCGAGCATAGTGGAGATCTGCCTTCGCTACAACCAATGATCAAAAAAATCTCAGACGCAAAAAATAAAGGACTCTCTGAAGAAGACCTGATCGAAGAGCTCCCTACATGGCATGATACCTTTAGCAACGAGATGATCAAACAGCTTCATACATGCATGAGGGCTTATAATGCTGTCGACTTTGACAGTCTACTCTCTTTAACCGTTGAGCTTTTTGAGAAACATCCTCTTGTGTTAGAGCAATACCAAAATCGATATCACTATCTTATGATCGATGAATACCAAGACACCAATCCGATCCAATACCGCCTTGCGACTCTTTTAAGCAGTCGGCATAACAACCTGTGTGTTGTGGGCGATGATGATCAGTCTATCTACGGGTGGCGAGGGGCTGAGATTAAAAATATCTTACATTTTGAAGCGCCCGTCGTCATTAAATTAGAGCAGAATTATCGATCAACTCCTCTGATTTTACAAGGAGCCAATAGCGTAATTGCCAATAACAAAGAACGGTATGCAAAAGAGCTGTGGACGAAAACAGAAATAGGTCAGCCTATTTCCTTATTCCACGCTCCGACAGAAACAGAAGAAGTCCAAGGTGTAATCCACAGGATGATTTGGTATAAAAAGCACAAAAACATCCAGTGGAAAGATATGGCAATCCTTTACCGGTCCAATCTTCTCTCTAGAAATTTTGAAACAGCCTTAACCCAGGCTGCATGGGAAGAAAAGGGGCAATGGAGAAGAGGGATCCCTTTTGAGATTTTTGGTGGAACAGAATTTTATGAACGGACTGAAATCAAAGACGTGCTGGCCTATCTCAAAGTGATTAGTAACCCGTTAAATGAAGAAGCACTACTAAGGATCATCAATGTGCCCAGGCGGGGAATATCAGAAAAAACACTCGACCTATTAACGCAACATAACAGGTCGCAGGGGAAAAGCCTTATCGAAACGCTCAGGCAGGTAGACACAAGAACCATCTCTCTTACTGAGAACCTCTCTGATAAGGCTCTTGCCGGAATTCACAGCTTTTTACAGATGATTGATCTATCTCAACAGAAGTTTACTCAAGGCAACCTACATAGTGCCTTTGAATGGCTGGTCCATGATATCGATTATAAAAAAGCGATCCAAGAAGATGTGAAAAGTGAAAAAATGCGCGCTTTCAAATGGGAAAATGTGCTGCAGTGTATGCAATCTCTTGCAGACTATGAAAAACACAGCGACACCGATCAGTCTCTTGCTGACTTTATCTCCACCTCTCAACTAGACCAAGATAAACTCCCCTTCCAAGAAAAAGAAAATAAGCTCGATAGAGTCCATCTCATGACCATCCACAGCTCGAAAGGACTGGAGTTTGATACATGCTTTTTAGTCGGAGTAGAAGACCACATTATCCCCCACGAAAAAAGCGTGATGGAAAAAGGATTAGAAGAAGAGCGAAGGCTGATGTATGTAGCTATGACACGAGCGAAAAAAAATCTTATTATTAGCATGGCACGCAAAAGAAAAAAAATGGGCAAAGAGATGGCAACCACCCCCTCCCGTTTTTTATTTGAAGTCCCTAAAGAAGTGCTTCACGTCACTGCTTGGCAAACGATCGAATAAAGACCTATTACATCATGTTGTTTGCATTGATACGCTCTCAAGGCTGTAAAGAGGCAACCCATGACTCAGAAATATATTGTAAGACTATCCACAGAAGAAAGAGCTGTGATTTTCCAACTACTTAAAGAAGGCAAAGCCAGTAAAGAAAAATAGAACAGGGCTCCTATCTTATTGCAAGCGGATTGTGGAAAAGAAGGGGACATCTTATTTTGTAAAGTCTATCCGAGGGCCCACTGTCCCTTCAAAAAAACTAATTAGGCAACTATTTGATTGGCAAGAAAAAAGACGTTACTTAAGTAATCACTCATACCTAAATCTCCAAAGGGATCCACCGGTAAAGATCATTGAGGCCAAACACTGCAAAACATAAGAAAGAGTAATTAGCCTAAAAAGATCATTTTTTTGATTCGCTCATGAGATGTTATTGGCAGCTGTCGGGTCTAGATATTTTGTGAGCATAGAAAGATTTCCTTATTTGGTTACTAGACTGATCAGATCAAACAGATTATTTTTTTTTAAGCCGTTTTTTAGATGGTGCTGGCCGCGCGGATTTAGACGAGGTTTTTTTTATAGAAGCCTGAATCCCTTTCACTTCTTCTAGGGTGAGTCTAGTGATTTTTACAACTACGGATAAAGGGAGGTGTTCTTGAAGCATGCTTTTAACTGTCTCTATTTGGTTTTTTCTTGCCCCTTCCTCTTTACCCTTCTCTATGCCTTCAGACAGTCCCTCAGCTTTACCTTCAGCTAACCCCTTCTCTATGCCTTCAGCTAATCCTTCCGCTTTACCCTTCTCTATCCCTTCAATAAATTTTTGTCCTAAAGAGGACAGGTAATCATTAATTCTCTTCTCAGATTCTTCATAGCTTAGTAATGCTTCAGGGCTCCAATGAAAGCGATCGAGCGCCTTATAGGCTTTTTGTATGATAAGATCGTTGCCTATGATCTTGTCTAACTGTTCAGCAGATGTTTCTTGGGCATGTTTAAAGAAGTAACACCATTTTTCTTCAATGCTAGAGAGCTTATCAATCGTCTTCTTAAATTTAGGAAGCTCTATGAAGGTAAAGGTGAAATCTTTTAAATCATGCTCGTGCGATTCTCTGTCTAAAATAACATGATCCGACTTATACCTTTTTTTATCAGGAAACATAATAAAGTCTGCAATGGCAATAAAAATGACTTCTTTCAGGTCAGGGTATTTATCTCCGATCCCTGCCTGGGAGCAGTAGGTCTTAGATGCGTAGTACTGCGCTCTTTTTTCAAAGCCCTTTGTTCTGGCAACCTGCATCTCTACAATATAAAGACCCCCTTTCTCATCCTTGCACAAGATATCTACGATGCTTGTTTTCTGAGAGGCAATCTCTGGATTTTGCTCAGGCTTTAAAAACTCCACTTCTACGATAGGTTGCTTACTTCTAAAAACAAGAATGTCATTGAG
>CAMDPQ010000088.1 GCA_945905275.1 Chlamydia trachomatis | reverse complement strand
TTTCAAGTTCATCCTGCAGTCTCAAATCTTTATATGGCGATTGTTGAGGATATCTTCAAGACAAAGGAGGGCGATAGGGATAAAGAAGTTGATCGCTTTCAGAAAACTTTAGCTGAGATCGAATCCAAGCTTCTTAAGGTTGATGGGATGTATGTAGACGGAGAGCTGAAAAAGGGTTCTTATCAGCGAGTGAAAGCATCCACGAAAGACGAAATCCAGCGACTACAGACTCAAATATCTCGACTGACAAGCACTGATACTAACTTTATGAAGTACTGCCGCTATGGCATGTCTCTATTAAGCAACCTCGACTTTCACTACAGACAAGCATCTGCATATGTCAGGAAAAAACTTCTTGGTTCGATATTCACTGGAAAACTGGTTTTTGAAGATGGGAAATATCGAACCACTGGATTGAACGAATCAGTAGCTCTTATCGGGTTGTTTCAGAAGGAGTTAAGAAATAAAAAGGCCGAACGTTTAGACATTTCTGAAGAAACGTTCGGTAATGTGCCCAGAATAGGACTCGAACCTACACACCTCGCGGCACCAGAACCTAAATCTGGCGTGTCTACCAATTTCACCATCTGGGCTTAAATCTTGTGAATAAGATTCTGTAGTTTTTTTGAGTTTCCGTCAATATTTTATCCGTCTCATTGGAAAAAAATCCTCTTTTTCTCTTGGCTACGTATCTGCATTGAAATCCAGGCACTCGGTCAAAAGAGGATGATAGGAAGAAGAAGAGCTGTCTTAGACAGACTCTTCCATTTCATACACAGGACTAATTTGAAATCCATGTTGTTTTAAAGTGAAAATCAATTGGATCACAGGGTCCCACTCCGCTTTTTTATCGACATGCAATAACACTTTTGTTTTGTGGTGATCACGTGGTAACAGACCTAGTTGTTCCTGCTTAACAAGTTCTTGCTCTATGGAAGTGAGATTTTCCATGAGATATTCATGGAATTCTGTGATCCACTTATATTGCCCTGATGCTGTAACGGCGAGGTTGACTAGGGTGTAGTCGCCTGGCTTGGTCTGTGTGTTTCTATCGGTTTGTCCCACTCTTGCCAGGTTAACTTCCGAATCAAATAGTGTCGAGCGCGTAACAGCAAGTGTTGCAAAAACCGCAACAATAAGAAATAGGAAATCGACCATCGGGGCTAAATTAAAACTGCTTTTTCCAAGAAGTTCTTCATCAGGGACGAGGTTCATAAATTGTTCCTGTGGGTTTCTATTTTTGGATTATGAGTTTTTATTGCTGTCGATCAGGTGCGCTAAAGCTACCGCTTCACTTTCTACAAAGGTTAATGATTTAACCAGGCGGTATTTAGAGGCTGAGTGCAGGATCATGGCTAGGATCGCAACAAAGATTCCAGCTACAGTCGTTCCTACAGAGATCCCGAGTCCGTCAAATAGAGAGGATATACTTTCAAAAGATCGGTTGAGATCGTAGAAAGCGTAGAACATCCCTAGAACAGTTCCTAGCAGGCCGATCATCGGGGCTATAATTGCTATATCATGAAGAAGATTGAGACGCTGCCAGAAAGAGACACTTGTTCGTTTACCTTCAGACTTCATCGATTCTAACATAAACTGTAGTCCGTATCGTCTGGAGTTCACTCCTGCTGCCATAATCTTAGAAAAAAAACAGCCTTTTTCATTGCATAAGGCAATAACATGGTCAAACTGATTGCTGATCAGTTTGTTTTTAATTTCTTTCATGACCGATACGTTGGTAATGGCGTATTTGTTCAGGGTCATAAAGTTAAAAAGCCATAAAGCTACTGAGATAGTAGAAAGACCAAGAAGTGTTAGGTAGATCAAAGGAGATCCAGAAAAGACCTGGGTAAGGCTAATCGATATTGGTTTTTTTAAGGATTCTTTGACTTCTTCGGAGATCGGATTTGCATCTTCAGAAGGCTCTAGTAATAATTCGGTTTCGATAGGATTGCTTATTTGTTCAGTAGGGGATGTCGATAGGTTGATTGGTTCCTGGTTATCAGTTGGGTCTATGGCTATTTCTTCGTTGATAAGAAGGGTGTTATTGGTGAGATTAGACTCTTGGTGTTGTAGAGAGGCTTGAATCTCTTGCATTGTTAGATTTAACGGACTGTCCTCGAGGCTTTCCATGGAGACTGTCTCTAAAATAGGATCAAGCGATGCTTCATCCTGAAGGGGTTCGTTGGAGAGAGAAAGATTTTCTGGGCTTGCTTGTCTTAAAGCTACGCTATTGCCTTCTAGAGTTTCTCTGTTTTGCTCGAACTCCAGCTCTTTCTCCAAGGATAAAAGTTCTTCTTCTAGTTCTTGTAAGCTGATTTCAGAAAAAGCAAAAGGGTCTGAGTCCTCTTGTAGAGGTAGTGTGGTTTCTTCCGCTACGATATTGGATGAGGAAGCTGAGGGGGATTCTACCATACTGACTGGGTTAGAATACCCCTGTTGCATAATGATAAGAGATAGGCTCCCTAAAGATATTGCTATACGTTTCATGGAATGTCGAGCTCCTAATAAGAAGTTAATCTAATGGGGTCTATGATGATGGTAGTCATCAAAATGCCCTTATAATAAAGCTAAGTAATATTTTTTTAGACTAGCAAGACCGTCTGAATAAGAGCAAGCTCTATCAGTGACTAAAAGGGGCTTATTGCGGAAAAATGTAACTAGATTTTTTACAAAAGAACAGTTTTTAGCATTATGGGGTATACAGTGTCGATCGATCTCCAAGCTTGAAAAAATGTGTTAAATGGCTGGATGAGAAACTGTATTCTCAGATACACTAAGGGCATTATGAAACCTAAAAATTTAAAATCCCCCTTTACATGGGGAGATAGAAAGCCTCATTTCGAAGATCGAGTTCTGTATGTCCCGAATTATTATGCACAACACGGCAATTGGGGGCGTTGCAACTGGTCTGACTCTGATTTATTTGGCAATCAACAGCCTGTATCCATAGAGTTTTGTTCTGGCAATGGAGCCTGGATCCTTGAAAAAGCGATCGCCTGTCCAGAAAAAAATTGGATTGCAGTAGAAAAGCGGTTTGATCGAGCTCGTAAAATTTGGGCAAAAATAAAAAACCATCAGCTTTCCAATCTCATTGTGGTATGTGGCGAGGCTGAATCTTTTATAGAGCATTACGTTCATGAAGATTCGCTCAGCGAGGTCTATGTGAATTTTCCTGATCCATGGCCTAAAGAAAGACATGCCAAAAACAGAATTATCAAACAGCCCTTTATAACCCGTTTAGCGCAGGTTTCTAAGACAGGAGCCATCGCCACGTTCGCAACAGATGACCCCCCGTGCTCTTATAGGATGATTTCAGAAATGCACAATAACACGGTGTGGAGCTCGTTTCTTTCCGCTCCTTTTTTCCTTAACCATTTACCGGGTTATGGCAGCTCCTACTTTGATGAGCTGTTTAGAACGATGGGAAAAGAAATATTTTACATGCAATTCATTAACAAAAAAACGCAATTATGACTGACAATATAGAAATACGATCGGATTTTAATTACTTATACCGCAATAATCAAAAGTTTTTTCCTATTATCCAAGAATCTCCCTTAGATTTTCATTCTCACGATGCATCCAGCGCTGTTTTAATTAAACTCCCCGCTAAAGCTGCAGATGAGTTAATCTGGGAGAAAGAACGCGCTTATGCCAGACGTGCAAGTGACGAAGGAAAGCTGATTCTTTGGGAACTGGATTTTGGAATTGCCTATCAGAAGCTTGATAGCGCAGATAGCTCTATGTTCTATTCTTTTGGGGTTGCAGTCGATGAGTTTATAAGCGCTCTATGGCGCGATTACAAAGACATCTCAGTCGGTGTTATCCTTTATCGAGGAGATGCAAATTTTTACAATCATTTTGCTTGGAATGAGGAACATAAAGAGTTGTTTCTTGAAAAAGTAACAGACCTGTTTCGCAAACAACAACTTTCCTGTGTTATAGAAGAGAGTGGAGATGATTGGGCTTTAGCCTTGTCTGAAGATAAATCCTTTCAGCTCTTTGCAGCTGATGTATTTGCTCAATACTTTCAGAGGCTTGTTTCTTATCTTCCGGATGAGCTGTTAGCCTTTACTTTATTTGATGTTTCGGAACAGTTGAGTCATGCTTTTTTAGCGCAATTATTATCACGCGACCGCTTTGCGCATATTTTACTCGGTCTTAAAAAATCGAAGATTCCGGCCGGTCACTTGAATTGGGAAGAAGGGGCTTGTCTTGGGGGATGGGTAGGTCAGGGGTCTCCTTATTTCTCTGCCGTCTCTGAACTGCATCTTGGTGTTTGTTTGCCGTCTGATGAGCTATTTTCTGAGTTGGTGTATCAGCAGATGGATGGGCTTTTTGAGGAGTTAGCTTCTCGTCAGATTGCCTATAGAATTATCCCAGAGAATTTACTGACGGAAGCGTGGGATGGAATCGATCATATTATTGTGATTTCTTCTGCTGTTTCTTATCAAGGAAAGAGACAGTTGCAAGGGTTTTGTGCGGCAGGTGGGAAGGTAGTGTATATAGGATTGCCTCTGGAATTCTCAGAGGAAATGGCATTTGAGGAGTTTCAAGCCGAGCTTGCTTTCCAAGAAGTGCTTATTTAAGAGCCATAGAGGATTCTCTGTGCAGAGATGAACTAAACTTAGCGATGAGTTTGGTTCACGTTTTATTTGTCAGGAAGATATTATGAGAATGTGCTAGCGTTAGAAAGTAAATCGGAGCAGAGGGATTCGAACCCCCGACCCACTGCTCCCAAAGCAGTTGCGCTAGCCAAGCTGCGCCATGCTCCGATTTAACATGCCAAAATATACTCTGCATCAGGAATTTAGTGCAAGAATCTTCCTGTCTTTATTTAATTTTTTATCAGAAGTTTTTCTTCTCTCCAGGAAACGGCAATTCTTAGCTTCATGTACAAGGGCTTAGTCGGTGCTTTTTGCGGTCTCTGTTCGCTTGCTAGTTAACGCGGTGTTCTGGGAATCCCTTTGCTATAATCTACTTCCAAGATTTAGGTGTATGCCGTCTAACTCAATCCCTCTGTGTAAAGAATTGGCGGCTCCTTATAGTGTTTAGGTTAGAGTATCGTTTTCTCTAAGACATCTTGCCACTCATCCAGTTGTTTCAATGTTGATTTACAGTGACTTAGGCATAGAAAAAAAAGTTCATTTATCTTTCATATTAACATTATCTTAATAGTTTCCTGTTATTATAAAAGTATAAAAGGTATATGATTATGATCTCTTCTGCACACAGTTCTGTAAATCCGGGAAATTCACTTGATAGCCTAGCTGCGTCTAAGGATTCCACCTCTCATTGCGGACGTTATGTTCTCAGAGCTGTTGTAGGAGTGGCTGTAGTAGTCTCTATTGTGGCTTTAGCGGTCTTTGCTTCACCGTGGACCGGAGGCACATCATTG
>CAMDPQ010000087.1 GCA_945905275.1 Chlamydia trachomatis | reverse complement strand
CTTAGTGACTGAAGGTTTTAAAACTGCCCTTAATCGGAGGAACCGAGAGCCCCCTCTATGAGCGTAGTTGTCGCCGATGAATTAGATCAGGGGTTAAAATCTGCTGATCTCGATGAAAAAAGGAAGCTGCTTGAATATTGCTGCTTTTGTTTCTAGTTATCAAAAATAATATATTTCTATATTGGTGATTTAAAGAAAATTTATTTAGGAAAGATTTCATTAATATTTTAATGAGATCATTAAGTATTATCGCAATTATAGCGATTATTCTGCTAAGAACAGGGTGACTTATGCATCAATCAAGGCGTGGAAAGGGGGGTAAAGTTCATTTTGCCATCCTTGATTATGGAAGCATCGAATATCAAGAAGCAGTAAATCTTAGGGAAGAGATTCTGCGTAAGCCCCTTGGGTTGTTATTTACGAAGGAAGATCTAGCAGCAGAAAAAGACCATGTGCATATTGCGGGTTTTCTAGACCAAGAAATGTGTGCAACAGCGGTTCTTGTTTCCGATGGCCATCAAATGAAAATGAAAAGAGTGGCCTTAAAGGTCTCATTTCAAGGAAAGGGGATAGGGTCGGCATTAATGCAGTTTTGCGAACGCTATGCTAAAGAACATGGGTTTACATCGATTTATTGTCATGCAAGATCCACTGCGGTCTCATTTTATCTTAAAAACCAATATGATATAGAGGGAGGCCCTTTCGAAGAAGTAGGTCTTCCTCATCTGAAAATGAGGAAAATCCTCGAAAAAGGTTAGCCAATAACAAGATTTACCCGTTCTTGCCATAAAGGCATTCGAACCGATCGATCATTGCTTCCTTCTATGACATGTAAAAGAAGGGGGCTGTTCTGAGGTTAACAATACCCGTCGATATAAGAGCTGATATTGCCTTCTTTAGATGGATATTGACCATTTCCCCTGTTTAATAAGATCAATGGTCTCTCCTTCATAGGTTTGGGCCTTAACATCAACCTGTTCTGAAGAAATCATAAAATCTGTATGAACCCGACTATCATTACACCCTATTTCTTCAAGCTGCTCTGGGCTCATTTCTGCTCCACCATCGATACAAAATCGATAGGCAAATCCCACCGCAATATGGCAGGCAGCATTTTCATCCAGTAAGATCTCTTCAAAAATCCTGCCTGTTTGAAAAATTGGTGAATCGATACCGACCAAAGCGACTTCACCCAAACCGCAGGCCCCTGGATCATTTTGGATAAAGGCGGAAAAAGTGTCTTCTCCTTGTTCAGCAGAGAAAAAAGTGATTTTTCCTTGGTGAAAAGTGAGCTTTAGTCCTTTCACCATTTGACCATTGACCATAACAGGTCGTGTAATAGTGACGATGCCTGTAGTAGTTCGATAATCGGGGGTGGTAAAGCATTCTTCTGTTGGAATATTGGCTTCAAAATCTATCCCTTTAGGTGTCTTACCTCCACCGCCTTTAAAGAGAGCTTTCCGAGAAAGCGATACTTTTAGATCTGTGCCAGGTCCTGTAAAATGGAGAGTTTGAATCTTCATATCGGTAAGATTTTTGGCTCTTTTTTGCAGATGGGCATTATGGATCTTCCATAGTTCTATTGTATTGGGCCTGTCGCATCGACAGATCGTAAAAATAGAATCCCATAGCCTTTCAAATGCTTGTTTTTCATTGAGCTCAGGGAAGACTTTTTTGGCCCATGCAGGGGTCGCAGCAGACGCTACAGTCCACTGAACTTTAGATTTACCAACACCCTCGGTATAGTATGTTTTTAGACTGTGGCGCAGGGTATTTTGGATGGTATTGATTTTTTCTGCAGGCAGATGTGCAAGTGCATCAGGGAATTCACTGCCCCGTAGGTATAAGACGGCTGCCCCTTCTTCCACAAAGCTTTCATATTTTGCAGGAATAAAGGATGGGACGTATTCCAGATACGAGCCTTCTAATGAATATTCGGCACGTATTTTCATCAGGACAGGATCTACGATATCCACATTCACCCATTTTGCTCCCTTTTTATAAGCTGCCTCAGTGAGTAGTTGCAGAAGCTCTCTGTGATAGATCTCACCTGTGATATTGACTATTTGTCCTGGTTGTACATTTAAACCGTGAGTAATTAATAGGTTAGCATAGTTGTGTAGTTTGTCTTGAAAATGCATAGGTGATATCTCCTTGTATCGATTAGGGATTCTATTCCATCTTAGAATATTAGAAATAAAAAGAAAGCATACGATCGCGAAATATTTAATGTACTCAAGAGGGCAGGACACCTGCAAAGGCACTTCATAAACCGATCATAAGCGCTAAAGTCCTCTTAGGTCTGCTTACGAGCTGGGCGCTCCATTTTGGCATGCTTTCTTCCTTCCACCCCAGTTTGGTGAGACCTCGGATGATCATAACTGCAATCACAGCCAGAATACCTGAAGCCAAGCCAAAGATTGAGGCGACTTGAAAAAAGCCTGGCGCGGGTTTTAAAACAAGTCCCACTCCAATAAAGCCCAAGACAATACCCAACCAAACTTTATGAGGAGTATGATGCCTTCCCATAAACCATGCAACAATAGGGACAAACAAAAGGAAGGTGTTATTCAGCAATAGAGCGCTGGAGAGTGGAATAAATTTCAAAGCATAAAAGATGGGCTCGCTTACCGCCTACAATAGGATATAATAAATTCATTATACTTGTTTTTTTTCTGAAGATTAATTATCTTTTTCTTTTTTTTGGAGTTTTCTATGCTAATTAAGCTTATATCTTTATTGTTACTTACTTCTTTTTTAGCAAGTTGTGCAAGTTATCGGAGTTTGCCTTTAGAATCGATGTCCTCTCGTACGTATGATGTCTCCCAAGCTCTCGATTCATCCCAATTGGTTGTGGTAGCAAAAAAGCTATCTGTCGCTGAATCCAAGAAATACTTGGATCGAGATGTGATTAAAAAGGGGTATTCCCCTGTGCAGCTTTATATTGACAATCCAACGAATCACTCGTATCTATTTTCTTTAAGTCGTATCAGTTTGCCGGTAGCGAAACCTGAGGCTGTTGCCTCACTCGTACATACATCTACAGTGGGTCGTGTCGTAGGGTATGGTACCGCAGCTTTCTTAGTTCCATTTTTGTTTCTACCGTTTGGTGTCTGCGCCATTGTAGATGGAATCAAATCTTCGGATGCCAACAAAGAACTCGATCGGGATTTTCAAGAAAAATCTGCAAAAAATGAGATTGTTCAAAGGTATGATTCCTTTAATCGAATTCTTTTTATTCGATCCTCTGACTATACTAGCTCATTAAGAATGACCCTTATTGATCAAGAGACCTTAACTCCAAAAACTATTGATGTTCTCATTAGTGATTCTTAGCGTGTTGTGATAAACACATGCCCTGTTTCATCGATCAGAAAGGAGTTTTCCGCTTGGGCAACAAATCCCTTTGTTTCTTCAACAAGGGGTGCGTACCCGGTAATCACTTTCTCTTTTATGAGGAGTTTTAGGGCTTTTTTAACGACGTCTATAGGAGTTTTTTCAGTTAATAGATCATGGGTACAAAAGGGCAGGCCCCCTAAGCTTTTAGCGATTTCGTACACATCGCCTACAATTCCTGAGTACTGTTTTGTTTTTTTATCAAGTGAGAAAATTGTAGGGCTGCCAGCATCATAAATCCAGCCAGTACCGGTCGTTGCAAAGGGTTCTATAGCAAAGGTCATGCCAGGTTTTAATACGTAGTTCGAATTATCTTTGTAATTAGGGAAGTGGGGTGCTGTATGTACTTGGAATTTACCGAGGCCATGCCCTGTAAGATTGCGAATAGGCTGTAGGCCAAACAATGCAATGGTCTGCTCAATGACAGCGCCGATTTCACTGACTGTAACACCTACTTTGACCATTTTTTCCGCAGCTGCAAGCGCTGCTTCTGCTGCATCTATCAGATGCTGATATTTGCCGGACAGATCGACTGTGCCTGCGCAATCGCCTATGGCTCCATTTACGCAGATGCCAACATCTAATTTAAGGAGCTCGTTAGAAAAGATCATGTCTACACCCGGCTCTGGTAAGTAATGGGCTGCAATAAAATTAGGCGCTATTTGTGGTGGAAAGGCAGGTATTGCGCCGAGTTGCTTGATCTTATTTCGAATTTGCTCAATGACCTGATTATAGCTAGCTCCTGGAATGATAAGGGACTTTCCGAAGGCTCTCACTTCTTTGGCAATTTGGCCTGCTTTGATAAAATCTTGTTGATATTGTGCATCCATAAGCGGTTTTTTACCTTGTTATGCTGTCTTTATGCCCTTCCAGCCTTATCGTTTTTTTAGTTCTTGATCTTGTAAAGCATCTAAATCTAAAAATTGATGGTCAGGGTTTTTTTTCATTGCGTAATCTTTTTCCCAAGTCGAACCAAATAGTGCCATGGGTTTATCATGAATGTCTTTAACGAGAATACACTGGGAGGATTTTTGAAATGTATGCATATCTCCGATGATCCAAGCACTACATTGGTAGGGAAGGGAGGTAATTAACGTTTCAACCCCGTATTCATCTTTTAGTCTATATTGGAGAACTTCAAACTGCAATTGTCCAACAGCTGCAAATAAGACGTCCCCTGTATATTCGTAAGGATAGAGAAGTTGTATGGCTCCCTCTTGAGAAAGTTGTCGGACCCCTTTATCAAAAGATTTTCTTTTTCCCACATCTTTTACTGTGACTTTTGCAAAAATTTCCGGCTGAAACTGAGGTAATGGTTTGAAGTTAAATCCACCCGTCAACGAAATGGAATCGCCGATGTGGAACACTCCAGGATTGATAACACCGATGACATCACCTGCATAGGCGAGATCTAAAGTGGTTCTTTCTCCAGAAAACATGCTGTGTGGGCGAGATAGACGAATTTCTTTGCTCAGACGGTGATGTTTAACGACCAGGTCTTTTTCAAATTTTCCAGAACACACTCTCATAAAAGCCATGCTATCCCGATGTTTTTTATTCATATTAGATTGTATTTTGAATACATAAGCGCTGAAAGGAGTTGTAACTGGATCTATGGCAACTTCTGTCTGTCCAGGACCATCAGCCATTCGAGTGTGAGGGGAAGGAGCAAGGTGGATAAAGGCATCAAAAAAGGGTTCTATACCAAAGTTCGTAAGAGCCGAGGCAAAAAAGACAGGTGTCGTTTTACCAGCTAAAAAGCTTGCAGTACTAAATTCATTTCCGGCAGCCTCTAGGAGGGTCAGTTCTTCCTGGAGATGGGTTAGGTCTTCTTTGCGCATCCGTTCTAAAAGCTTAGGGTTGTCAAAGGAGGTCTTTTCGATCAAAGCCTGCTGAGCCCCCCCTGTAGCAGTTTTTGTAAATAAGAGGCACTCTTTTGCAATACGGTCATATACCCCGCAAAACTCCTTTCCTGATCCAATAGGCCAGTTGTATGCAAAACATTGGATCTCTAGTA
>CAMDPQ010000086.1 GCA_945905275.1 Chlamydia trachomatis | reverse complement strand
ATTTTTGGGATGAATGCAAAAGCAGAGAACATAGAGCTGAGTGTGTTAATTACTTTTGGTTTATGTTCAGTTATAGGTCTTATTCCGTATCTCATCTTCAATAAAAGCCTTCAAGTGCCTTTGCCAGATATCAAGATATTTATTTTATTGATCCTAGGATTAGGAGTGGCTTCTCTTTTAAATCAATTTGCAAGGGCCAAGGCGTATCGATTTAGTTCCCCGTCAAGGCTTGCGGCTTTCCTGTATTTTTCTGTGATTCTTGCAGGCATCTATGATTGGCTCATCTTTAAAGATCCACTGAATTTTTTATCTTGCCTGGGAGCCTTTATTATCATTTTAGGTGGGGTGTTAAAGATTGTATTACGAAAAAAAATCTTACAGTCTTCAGAGAAAAAGACCCCATTTCCTTGAATTAAGTCCCTTTGTTGTCTCTTCTAAATCTACTTACCTCCATTCATTAGAAATCAGATCCGATAGACACAAATCCCGGATCCATTAGGTTCGACCGGCTTTGTCTGCGGCATATCGAGTAATTAAAGTTTTTATTTTGAATGTAATTACAATGTATAGTTTTTTTAAATCTATCATTCTAGTTACAGTAAGTGTAATATAATTATGTATAAAATTTAGGTTTTATGAATTCTTATATGCTTTGTTCGTTGAGAAACCCTTCGGCTGCTTTAGCTCGACAGATTGAAGATACCGTGCTTGATGGCGCAGATTCAAACAATCTGCTTGTTAAGGGATCTTGTTGGGCGGTGGCTCGATTAGTTAGCGCTGTCGTCTTTCCTGTCTTTTTGACTCTTGAGCTTGTTTTTAAAAAAGTGCCTGAGATGATGATATATAGCTTCACGCCACAGTTCCAGTGTGTGTCTGACGAGGCCATGGAATTTTTACTAGCCATTATTCCGTCTATGTTGTTTGGATTGTATGCTCCCGTAGGCATGCCGGGATTTTTTTTGCAAAGGACTGTGAACTTGCAGCAAGTCCTTCCGTTCGGTGTGGAACGGAGTTTCGGTACGACGCTATGTAGACCGATTGAGTATCCTATGAATGCAGAGGATCTACAACAGGTGATTCAACAGGCGATACAATCTCAGCAACAGGTGTCTGTGATCGGAGAGGGGATGAGTCAGGGTTGGCAAACTATACCTATGGACAGTGATCAATGTGTCATTCATACACGAAAGTTAAAACAGATTACAGTCGATGTAGAGAGAAATACAGTCACCGTGGGTGCGGGTGTTACTTGGGAAGAGCTCCAGCTCAGGTTAGATCCAGTAGGGAAATCTTCTATTGTAAAACAAGCATCTGATGTTTTTTCGATTGGCGGATCTATCGGGATCAATTGCCACGGCTGGGCCCATCAGGAAGGAGCAATTGCAAAAACAGTGATGTCTTTAAAGATCATAGATGCAACAGGTCAGATACGTATTTTATCGCGTCCCCGTGATGAGGTTCTACTGGAAGAGTTGTCTGATGACGAGCAGTTATTCAAATGTATGTTTGGGACGATGGGTTATTTTGGAGTGGTCATAGAAGCTACTTTGCAAATCGTTGATAATGAAGTGTTGATGGAAGATGTCCGGCAGGTGAATACCAGTGAGTTCGAGAGGGTGTATCAAGAAATTGAGCATGATTCTGCCATCCCTTTGTTTGGAGGGCGTTTATCGTTAGATGCTATACAGGGTAATCCTTTAGGGGAGGTAGCTATGCTCAGTTATCGCAAAACAGCTGCTCAGGGGGTTGTTGCTCAGCGGAGGATTGAGCTCGAGCCTGTAAGAGGGACTCGCATTTCTCGTATAGGATTGCAGCTTCTTGGGTATATCCCTGCTTTTGCTGCTCGCAGGCTTACTTCATGGTTCTGGAGCGCGGAAAACGAGGCTATGGGTGTGGGAAGAACCATGACCAGAAATGAGGCCTTACATCCACCGATTAAGTCTTTTATGATGTTACATGACTCCAATCTGAATGCCCAGTGGCTCCAGGAATATTTTATCAAGAAAGGAGAGCTGTCCTCTTTTCTGGATTTTTTAGGGGGTACACTGAAGCAGCATTCTGTAAGGCTAGTGAATGCTACCATTCGTCCAACGCCGAAAGATACGATCTCGATTTTACCTTACGCAGAACAGGATCGATTCGCTGTAGTGATTTGTTTTGCGCAACAGAAAACCAAAGCCGCTATGGAAAAAACAAAGGGTTGGATTCAAGATGTGCATGAGTATCTCTTTGCAAATAACGGTGTTTTTTATCAAGCCTATATGCCCTATGCAACCAGGGATCAGTTTGAGAAGGCCTATGGACTAGAACGAATCAATGTAATGCGCGGGATGAAAGAAAAATTTGATCCCTCTCATGTATTTGGAAATCGTCATACACAAAAATATTATGATTAAGATGAGGTTTTATGTCTGTTAATTCGATTCAATCCACTTCGCGGCTTTTCGATGGTGCACCTCCGATAGACCGATGGGAAAGATCGTCTGCTATTGACCATACTCCTGCCTACATGTTCCCCTATCTGAGCAAAATACGTGGCCTCTGGCAGGCTATTATGCATGCAGAGGAAAGCTGTTGGGTAAAATCTATGAGCTGTTTAGGTGGTGTATCATCTACGATGAACTTGCTTGTAAAAGCCGCTATTTGCGCTCCTGTTCGGATGCTATATACAACGGATGGTCAACCTGTACAAGCAGATCGGGTAGCTATTTTGATCAAAGATCCCTTGAGTCAGATCAATCAGGGAGAGTTTGTAGAAATTAATGGCCAGCAACATCAGATTGAAGTCGTTTATGAAACATTAGATCACCATAAACTGGTGTTAATGCCTAGCTACAGACCTTTTACTGACTTCTGTAAGGATATGCCAGAAGGGGTTGAGTTGATAGAGGTCGGGGGGCAGTCAACGGTGACTTTAGATGTGGTATATCAAGAAGCAGAGAGTACTGTTATCGAGGGTGAGGGTCTGCGCTTAATCTATGAGTTACCTAGGTTGCAGGATCATTTACATAGACGATATGCAACCTATGAGATTCCTGTGGAGAAGCTACGTTCCTTCATTAAGCAGATCGGTAGAGAAAAAATCGAATATGTCCATGAGTAAAGCCGCTTGAGTCAGTATAGCTAATCATTAGTTGTTAAGTACGCTGTGATGCAATCTCTCTTTTAGAGAGGCGCCCAAGGGGTTGTCTCTCTAAGAGGTTCTTTTACAAAACACTTTACGTTTGTAGATTCCCATTCATTTATTTTCCTCTTTCTTTTCCCTAGGATAGGTCTTTGGTTGGTCGAGACAGGTAGAAAGAGCTGCGGATGCTCTGTTTTACCTTGGGGAATAAGCTTATTTTTTTGTAAGATCTACAATTAATTATAAGAGGGAGAGCCGCTTCATGATGCAGTTTATTCGTAAACACCAGAAAATCGTCTTAATGGTTACGACCGGGGTCATTTCCATATCTTTTGTTTTTTTCGGTACATTCAGCAATTTATTATCTCAGCAGATGGCCTCATCGAAAGATGTAGAGTTAACGAAATTATTAGATGGCTCCTCTTTAAAGGTTGGCCAAGTGCGAAGAATGGTCCATTTCCTTTCATCAAGTATAGAAGAGAGGTCGCGCGCAGGTGGAAATGGATTCGTGAATCTCTTGAACGATGGGGTCTTGGAAAAGGATCTGTTATCGACGAGTATCGGTCAGCAGCTTGCAGATCATTTTCTTTCTGAATGTAGCGCCGATATCCTCTCTAGATGGGAGAGGGCACGTGATTTTTCTACTTATGCACATCCGAAGGATTCCTCTATTTCTGTAGAATCTATATGGGCAAGTTTTGATCCGGAGATGGCAGAGACCATCAGGAAGATCAAGGCAGGAGATAAGGCTCCTCCGCAAGAGGCGTTTTCTCTGTTAGCTCGGGCATTTACCAAACAACGGCAGGTTCCTTTAGAACTCATTCGTAATATCTTAACCCAGCAACAAAATCAAGCTAGCCATCTACTAAAAGACCCAAGACTCGCTCACGTTGACCTATCCATTTGCGGCTTTCATACTGCAACCGATTGGTTAGGAGAAAAGTATATTGAGTTTGTTGCCCAGTTTATCTTAAATACGGCCTCTATTGCAAAAAAGCATGGCTATGCCTTCTCAAATCAGGCAGTGCGCAAGAATTTAATGGAAAATCTGGCTATTGCCGTTCGTTCTCTCTCAGAAAAGCCTGTGTCTTCAGAAGAATTACAAAAACTATTCCATAGGCAGATCCATAGTCTTGGTATGGATGATTCTGCTATGATCGCCCTATGGCGTGATGTGATGCTCTTTAGAAAAGTACTTAGTCATGCAGATCAGATCGTGACTGTAGATCCGTCTATCATAGAGCAGCATAGCGCTCTTGCGAAAAATGTGGCTCTCATCGATGTATATAGCCTTTCTGCTTCTTTACAAGGTCTCGATTTTTTATCCTTACTCAAGCTGCAGCTTTATATCGATACGATCAGCCCTTTAAAAACACGGGGTGATTTTCTAGGGCTCCCCAAACAAATCAGTCCATTGGGGGATATTGAAAAACGGATGCCCGAACTGGTACAAAAGAAATATGTTGTGGAGTATGCAGCGGTTAAACGAAAAGATCTTCTTGCAGAAATCACCTTAAAGCAGGTGTGGCATTGGCAAATGCTCGATGACCATTGGGATGTGTTAAAGCGAGATTTCTCCTTTCTTGCGACATCGAAAGCAGCCTCTCGTCAGGATCGTTTTGCCGCTTTAGAGTCTTTATCTGAATCGGACCGCGCTCAACTTGATCTGTTCTCCCAAAATGCGATACTAAATCAAAATCAGGACCTAATTAAACAAGCGTTGCAAAAAGCTTCAAAAAAAACAAAAGAGCTCAAGCTTAGTATAAACATGAAGGACAGCCCTTTTGCTTTTAAAAATCACGCCCCCTTAATGATCTATTTAGATAAAGCTCCCCTGCCAAGTGAAAAATCCCCGTCGGCTGAATCGATTGTCGCACAAAAAATGTTGCAATCCTATTCTCAGGATCAGGAGAATTACTATAGTATTCATCTGATCAGTCGTGATGATACCAAACAGATTGTGTCTTTTACTCAGGCCCTTTCTCTCGGAATCTTAGATCCAATCTTCAATAAACGGTTAGATGAAGTGTATATAGAAGCGCGCAAAAAAGATCTGTCTACTTATCAAACATCTACAGGTTTTAAAACTATAGATCAAGTCCAAGAGCCTTTAGCTCGGTATGCTTTTGCCGATCTTTTAAAAGGGATTGAAAAGCAATATGCTGATCATTTTGGAATAGCTCCGACGGCAGGTCAAATGCAAAACCCTGCTTTTTATGTTACCTATCGATTTTTACGTTGTTTACAAGAAGCTAGAAAAGACATTCAAAGCGATCCCGAAGATCCAAAATGGGTGTCTTTACCAGGCAGCAAGCAGTATCATCGGGATATCGATAAGCAGTG
>CAMDPQ010000085.1 GCA_945905275.1 Chlamydia trachomatis | reverse complement strand
GTTCTTATCTCATTGACATTTTCGGTATACAGACTCATCATCTGTATCCGCACAAACTTTTCACTCTTGTTTCGTCATTTCTCTTCCACTGTCAAAACAACTTCAGCAAGCTTTACTAGCTTCGCTTTTCTCAACTTCGCTTTCTTTTTTAAGATCTCGTCGTTAAGAAGCTAAGAACATACAAAATCTCTATAATTTATCGCAAATCTTTTTCCGTTTTTTTTTCACAAGACCCTGATTCACATCTCATTTTTCATAGCAAATACCCCCTCTTTTTTTTTATAGAAAAGGAAAGATCACAGCAGAGCTAAACGGATCGACATGGGAAATCTAGACGCCTATGCAAACATAGACCTGCATATTTGGATGTGATTATTTTAAAGTAATAACTGAATGGCAGAGCTAAACGCAATTTATCCTATTGATACAGAATAGATTCAAAAGTAAAGCTTTAGAGAAAAGATCGATCCTCCTATGTCAGATCACAGAGAGCGCATAGGGATCAAGCCACCTATAGCTGCTTCAAAAATACAGGCAGGGCTGCCCTTTATTAGAACACCAGTTAAGGTAATTCATGATTATTGGCCTGCAATTCATTTTCTCTATACCACAGTAAAGAATCCTTCTTGATCTGCTCGACCCATACTGAAATATATGTAAAAACGCTATACTTAGGATGCCAACCTAAAATTTTTTTTGCTCTGCTAGTATCTAATACATATTGATCGTCAGCCCCATCTATAACCCAACACTCTAACCCTGTTTTTTTAAAAAACCTTAGCCGCCTAATACACCATACAACCCCTATAAACATCCATTTAGGGATCGACCAAGTTTTCCATTCTACCCCATAAATAGAGCTAGCAATCTCTCTTTGCAATCTCTCGTAACTATACGCCTCACCCTCACCTAAAATCAAAACTAGGTCGTGAGGGAGCTCGATTTTTTTTTGAATGATTAGCCAGATAGCCTCAATTAAATCATCTATATGCAGAAATGATGAACCTTGCCCTGGATCGCCGGGAGAAAAGTGAGAATACCACCGATTTGCATAGATGCGCTTTATTTGATGAGATAACGATGGGCAGTGACATCGATCATCATAAAGACTTGCTACCCTTAAAATAGCACTAGGAATATCCCCCTGCATCCGATGGATGAGGTCTTCAACAAGAATTTTAGCTTTAGAATCATTGGATCTAGGAATAACTGGTGAATTCTCATCAATTTTCTGACCAGCTTTACAAGTAGCATGCACACACATGCTACTTGTAAAAATAAACTGCCCGACTTCAAACTGATACTTCCGTAATCCTTTAAATAACAGCTCTGTTCCATGTACTGTAAAGCTTTGATAATGGGACCAGTCAGATAGATCAGGTTGATTATCAACAGGTAAATGAATTACTGAGGCAATGGTTTTTCCGTAATGATCACAAAGATACTTTAACCCACGATCTACACTCTCTTCTAATGCAAAATCGACTGCAACAAAATCCAAACCAAGAAAATTCTCATTTACAGCCAGATCAAACCCGATAACCTGATAATTTTCTAATAATCGTTCTACTATTCGACTTCCAACGCTGCCACCTACCCCTGTAACAAGAATAATATCTTTACAAACCACGACAACACCGCCTACTAAGTGAATTAAATTTTAATTGTACATATATAATATATAATTTCAAGTTCGCTTTTTAATTTAATTAATTAAAAAACCGAAGCTTATATAATAAGAATTGCGAAAAATAAGTCATATTCGAGCAAGCAAACGGCTACCGCCCTTGTCGTTACCCACAAATGGTAAGCGAATATTTTGAGTTATAAGTAAATAATTCTGTAGCATGTTCAGCTCTAACAGGAGCCTTCGCATGGTTAGTTCTAAAGTCTAGATCGAAAAACAGTGGCCATCTAAACTGTTCTTTGACCCTCGAGTTCATAAACGAGTTCTTCTTGTAGCAGAGGCTTGCCTCAACTTCCCCGACCGAAGTATGCCCAACCGCTTTCAATCTACTCGGGCCACAAAAGGGTGTTACCGATTATTAAGCAGGATGAATATGGGACACAAAAAATTACAGAGTGGACACTACGAAAATGTGCGAGAAGAGGCCATCGCAGCCAATGGCCAGGTTCTTTTTATTCAGGACGGGAGCGAGCTGATCTATCAAAGCGCGCTCATTAATCCTCGTTGGTGACGCAGCATACGCTGCAGGGCAGTTGGCATTAGAGTGTATCTGTTCTGGACTTAACTCTTGTTTCTTGATTGAAAATGAATGCGGCCTTATTCGATTGTCCTGCTGAGAAGGAGCCTTGCCAGAGAGCTCCAACGGCTAAAAAAGGGATTAAACTAATAAATTTTAAGCAGATGCTGACTATGAAAGGATTGCCTTGGAAAGAAATCAAAGTCATTGCTTACGCTAGAGAAGAACAGATAGCACGTGTAATTTCTCATACGTGCATGCGGGGAGTGGATGGGTCAACTCCTATACCCATTCGATGGGCTTTACCGGTGGATCCCAAAGGGGAACTGGATCCATTGCCTCTTATGAGTACAGATCCTCTCATGACACCGGAGCGTATGATCGAGTTGTTGGTGGATCGATGGGACCTTCAAGTGACATTTGAGCAAGATCGAGAACATCTTGGAGTCGAAACTCAGCGACAATGGTCGGATCGAGCAATAGCTCGATCAACCCCTGTGCTGATGGCTCTATATAATCGACTGGGGCAGGTGGATTTACTCAAAGTAGGAACAACTGCTTGGCACCAAAAAGAACACATCACATTTCTTGACATGTTGAGGGGCGTGCGCATGGTAATATGGAGAGATAATTTAATTTCCAGGAAGGGCAAAATCACCACTTCCCTGGAAAAGATAACTCCAGAAATAGTTGATTAGGTGGATTATATAGTGAAGCGGCTACTTCAGGCCGCTTGAGCTAGGGTACTAAAAGTTGCAAAGTCGAGGGTAAGTATTACATACGCGCATTATAACACATTGATGCAAAATGCGCTCAAAACCTTACTATTTCTTGTTTTGTGTTAGAACGCCGGCTGTCACGCAAAAACGCATTGCATCTTCCACGCTCATATTGACAAACCGCACTTTAGCACGAGGAACAATAATTGTATGCCCACCGATCTGATAGCTAAGCGGAAGAAATACTGCCACATCCTCTTCAGTACCAACTCCAGGAGCTAACCCCTCAAAATGTTCTCTGGTGACAAGACCTAGGAGTTGTATCCCATGAATATCGACCATCACAACACCCCGTTCCTTCTGACTATTTTTAGAGTCAAAATAACTCATCATTTCATATATCGCATTATACAGAGTTTTGACAAGCGGGGTTTTTTTTAAAACCATGTTTCCCATGGATGAAATTTTCTGGATCACCCAATTGTTAATAACAGAGCCAATTAAAAAAATAAAGACGAGAGCGACTATAATACCTAGTCCATGGAAATAATATTGCTGCCCAATCAAAGCTTTAATAGGAAAGCTAAAAACCTGCTCTAACGTGCCAAATAACCACTGAACAAGAGCAAGAGTTAACGCGAGAGGCGCCACAGCAATTAACCCTCTTTTAAACACACCTGATAACATAAGAACCTTCCTTTTTACCTTAAGCTACCACATTCTAAGATATTCTGTGCAGGCAAAAAACAGAGGGAAAATCAATGATGTATGATGTATGCAATAGACGCTGATCATCATCAGCGATAGCATGAATTTGATCGATCTTATAACCGCTGACAATTTCTTTTATATCGATCTCTCTCTTCTCTTGATGTACATGGAAAATAAATCTCCAGCTTTTATAAGCTAATAGGTAATGATCAGAACCTAAATGAGTAATCCGATTGTAATGATTCGGGCCTAAAAAATATCGAAGCGACTCAAATACCGCATCTGCAAAAATAACTTTATGGGCATACAAATACTCTTTTTGGGCAAGAGCTTGCTGACTCCACAGAAGCAAATAGTAGTATTGAGAGGTTTCATCCACCCAACCGGCCTTTGCACTCGAAAAACTATCACAATAAGGAAGATACGGCTTAATATCCAGAATAGGGGTTCCATCTACGAGATCTGCCCCCTCAACGTAAAGCACTCTTCCACAAATCTTCATCAAACGCAGACATGACATTCCAATCGGATTTGGCCTATGAGGAGAGCGGGTCGCAAATAACCCAAGCTTTCTAAAGTATCTCGAAGGCATCACTTTAGGCTTCCAGCCCGTTGCCTGATGAAACGTAAATAGAACCCAGATTCTTTCAAAACCCTGAAGACCATCAAGAGCCTGATCTAAGTTTTTTCCACGATCTAACTCGATCCTGGCTACGGGACCCTCTGCTGGTATAGGCTGCCTAAAAAGCTCGTACTTTTCAACCTTATCGGAATGAAATACACCTATAGAACTAAAAGAAAATCTTTCCACCCCTGCACCTCTTTAAAGAGAGACAGGATAGAGGGTTTTTATGTTATTGACCAGAAAAGAGCACAACTCTATTTCACCCTATCTAGTACTTCTTTCTGGAGAGCATGCCGCCGGTGCTGTCTTTTTAGATAAAGTAAAAGACAACCCAAGATGATCGCAGTCATAGGAATGAGGACTGGATATAGATAAGCTGATATAATGGATAGCCCAAAAGCAAAACCTCCTATGATCAGACCAACAAACAACAAAGTCCCATCGGTATAAACACCTGCCAGATAAGTAGATAAAGCAAGTAGCAGAACGACAGTGATACTAGAGGTAAACCGACCAGCAATGCCAACCTCAACCATAATGGATACCACGGTAACGGCAAGAAGCAGACCAAGCCAATGCAAGATTTCATGCCAAAGTGTTCCATAAAAATCGTGTGCTTCCTTTCTTCTTAAAAAGAAATTCATCCCGATCGTTAAAGCAGCGAAAATAAGACATAAACTACGCCAATAATGCCATGCCCCATCCTGGTGCAACTCTGTTACAATAAGACCTACAAAAGCCAGTATGATCATACATAAACCGATGCCCATCCTTATTTTCCAATAATGGAAAGGAGGCACAATCTTTTCGCGATCTCTCATATGCCCTCACTATTTTTTTAGTTTGAACGTAAAGAAAAAAGTGTATTCTGTCAAATTACGGTCGAAAAAATGAGTCAGGGTCTATTTCTTTTTGAAAAATAAGAAAGCCCTACTTGATCGTATAAACTTATCTGATCTACATTTTTTTTGCAGGTGCCTATGAATATATGCCAAGTAGCAGCCTTAGTATACTTACTAACAAGTCCCCTTGCTGCGCAAACCGTACTATATTATGAATCAACCACATCGAATAAAACAGTGGATACTCATTGGACAATTACCGAAGAAGGACAAACCCTTACCATCATAGGGCTCTCATCGGATAAAAGTTCAACGACCCTTACGACTCAATTAAACTGCTCTTTAGATGCTTTTGAGCAAAAAGATCCTGGCAAAGAGTATGAGCTTAGCGCAAAACGAGAAGGGGGGTTGCTGAGCGTAACGGGCCTTGTCAAGCAGGTAAAGAAAACAAAAAACTACCAGATTGATGATAAACCTTGGATACAAG
>CAMDPQ010000084.1 GCA_945905275.1 Chlamydia trachomatis | reverse complement strand
TAACCAAGAGCTTGGTAAACTCTCTGATCGTTATGAGAAAAGATTGCAGGCTGTTTCTAAAAGATACGTTCAAGACATTGAAGGGTTGAAGAAGCAATTGGCAGCGGTGCAAAAACGTTTAAGCGAGAAAGTGCATTGCTAGACGATGTATTTATGCGAGAAGCTTTAGAGGAGGCAAAAGCAGCCTTTGCTAAGGGTGAGGTTCCAGTTGGTGCTGTTTTGGTCTTAGAAGGGCAAATTATTGCAAGAGCTCATAACCTTGTAGAATCTTTAAAGGATGCAACAGCGCACGCTGAGATTTTGTGCTTAAAAAAGGGGAGTGAGCAACTCTCTAATTGGAGGCTATTAAATACCACGTTGTATGTTACTCTCGAGCCTTGTTGTATGTGTGTCGGTGCTATCTTGCTTTCCCGGGTTAAACGGGTGGTTTGGGGGGCTCCGGATCTCAGGCAGGGTGCAGACGGGAGTTGGGTCGATGTTTTAAGGAAGAAACATCCGATTCATTGTATTGACGTGACAAGTGGGATTTTGTTACAAGAGTCTGCTCAGTTAATGAGAGATTTTTTTAAAAACAAAAGATGAAGGGTTGTTATGGAAGAATTATTAGATGAGTTAGTGCGACTCCAACAACAAAAAATACTTGCCTACGGCAGGAAAATCATCCCTTTTCTAACAGCTGATGATATCTTGCAGCCTAATGATTTTCCAAAGTTGGAAAATAACCCGTATTTTCGATATGAAGAGGGGGTGCTTGAAGGGTTATTAACCGCTCGGATGGCTTATCTTGCTCAGCAAAGCGATTTGGCATGTAGTCTTTTGCAGAAATAAAGAAAACAGTAGTAATCCTCTCATTTGGCTGCCTGTTTGAAAAAGACTTGTTTTTAAACGAAAAATGAGATTTACTATTCGAATTGAATTAAGAATGATTTTTTTTTTGGAGAACACTTATGAAAAAACAAGGGCACCCTAACTATCAAGACGTACTATTCGTCGACTCCTCTACAGGATTTAAATTGATTTGTGGCAGCACGCTTCAACCTAAAGATAGAGAAGTTTTTGAAGGTAAAGAGTATCCAGTATGTAAAGTTGCTGTTTCCTCTGCCTCGCATCCTTTCTTTACGAAGAGCAAGCAATTTATTGACTCTGAGGGAAGAGTTGATAAGTTTATCAAACGTTATAGCAAAAAAGCAGAAGTCCCAGTAGAAGAAACTGCAAAAGACGTTGTTGCTGATCAAAATAAGAAAAAGAAGTAATAGTGCATGCAAGAGAGAATACTCAAGCTCTTAGCTAGATTAGAGCAGGTTGAAGATTTATTAGGACGCTCTGATGTTCTCTCTAATCAAAAAGAGTATCGAACGCTTACTCAAGAGCATGCGTACTTATCTAGCATTCAAGGACTTTTACGATCGATAGAAAGCCTGAAAAAGCAAATGGATGAAAACTCTGCTTTGCTCAAGGTGGAAAAAGATCAGGAGTTTCTATCGATTATTAGAGAGGATATCTCCTCTATTGGATTGCAAATACAGCAGTTGCAGAAAAAGCTAGAAAATCTTCTTGTTCCTCCCAATCCTCAAGATAGTAGAAATATTATTTTGGAGTTGCGGGCAGGTACAGGAGGTGATGAAGCTGCTATTTTTGTTGGCGATTGTATTCGCATGTATAAGTGCTATGCTGATGTTAAAGGATGGAAGTATGAGCTTCTTACATCTACCCCTTCTGAAATGGGTGGTTTTAAGGAGTATATCATGACTTTGTCTGGTCAGAATGTATATAGACTCATGCGATATGAAGCCGGCACCCACAGGGTTCAGCGTGTTCCGAAGACCGAGGCTCAAGGAAGAGTGCATACTTCTGCCATCACAGTGGCTGTTTTATTAGAGCCGGATGAAGAAGAAGCTATTGTTATTGATGAGCGTGATCTGAAAATCGACACTTATAGAGCATCTGGGGCTGGTGGTCAGCACGTGAATACCACCGACTCTGCTGTTCGAATCACTCACTTGCCGACAGGGACAGTTGTTTATTGTCAGGAAGAAAGAAGCCAGCATAAGAATAAAGATAAGGCAATGAGGCTCTTATCTGCTAAGATTGTGCAAGAAAAAAGACGTAAAGCAGAGCTTGAAGTTTCTTCTTTAAGATCTTCTCAAGTCGGTTCTGGAGATCGTTCGGAACGCATTCGGACGTATAATTTCCCTCAAAATCGAGTTACTGATCATCGCATTGACCTGACTTTGTATAAATTAGATCATGTTATGGATGGCGCTTTAGATGAAATAACAGAGTTTTTAGTCAAATTTTATCATGAACAGGAACTATCAGGTTCCGTTGCAGGCTCATGAAAACAGTCGGTGAAATTTTTCAATTATCCGTCCAATATCTAGATCAAAAGCAAGTCAGCCGCTCAAAGTTTCTTATGCAACAGCTCCTTTGTCATGTGTTACAGATAGATAAGATTTCTTTGTTTATGGGTTTTGATAGGCCTCTACACGAAGAAGAGCTGCGAGTGATCCGGTCCAGTTTAGGGCTATTGGTTCAGGGTAAGCCTTTAGAGCAGATTCTCGGGAGTGTGGTTTTTTTTGGTTGTGACATTGTACTTACCTCCGATGTGTTAATTCCGAGGCCAGAAACCGAGATCTTAATGGATATCATCTCTAAGGAGATCCCGCAAGAGTCTTGTGTGGCTTGGGATATTTGCACGGGTTCTGGGTGTATTGGGCTTTCCTTGAAAAAAAAGTTTCCTTTTTTTTCTGTGACGCTATCTGATATATGTAGTAAAGCTTTGGCAGTGGCTGAAACCAATGCGGATCGCAATGGGCTTGATGTGCATTTTAAGCTTGGTGATTTGCTGGAGCCGTTTAAAGGGGAAAAAGCGGATCTCGTTATTTGCAACCCTCCTTATATTTCTGTGGCAGAATGTCAGGGTCTTGATCGATCTGTGAAGGAGTATGAGCCAGAGCTTGCTTTGGTGGGTGGGATATGTGGAGATGAGTTTTATCAGCGCTTGGCTCAGGATCTTCCTCGGCATTTGAATCCTCATGCAAAGGTTTATTTTGAAATCGGTTTTTCGCAGGGAGAGAAAATGTTAGAGCTGTTTTCGGCGTCTATTTGGAAAGAAAAAAAGCTCATTAATGATTGGTCGGGACATAATCGCTTCTTTTTCCTTGAAATTGAATGACTTTGTCGATTATTCTATTTTCCGTTAACACTAAAATATATAGCTATGCTCGGTACTTTAACTCAAAAATTTCAAAACCTGTTCTCTTCCTTATCAGGAAAGAAGGTTCTTACTGAAGATAATGTGTCTGATGCTGTTAGACAGGTACGTCTTGCTTTGCTCGATGCTGATGTGAACTATGGTGTTGTAAGTAGTTTTGTAAAAAGGGTTAAAGCAAAAGCTGTAGGCGATTCTGTCACTCGGTCTGTAACTCCAGATCAACAATTTATTAAAGTGGTTCATGAAGAGCTCGTTTCTTTAATGGGACAGGATGAGTCAGGACTTATTTTAAAGGGGTCTCCTTCCGTTATCCTTCTTTGTGGTTTGCAGGGTTCCGGAAAAACAACGCATTGTGCTAAACTAGCTGCTTTTTTAAAAATGCAGGATCCAGATAGAAAAGTTCTTCTTGCTGCTTGTGATCTTCAAAGGCCGGCTGCAGTAGAGCAGTTGAGGCTTTTGGGTGGGCAGGTAGGGGTTCCGGTATTTACGGTCGAAGGGGAGTCAGATCCTGTAAAAGTTGCTGCAAAAGCGCTGGATAAAGCAAGAGAGGAAAACTATCAGGTATTAATCGTAGATACAGCGGGCAGGCTTCATGTCGATGAAGAGCTTATGGATCAGCTGAATCAGATTAAGCAAAAGGTTTCTCCCTCTGAAATCTTGTTTGTAGCGAATGCAAATACCGGTCAGGATGCTGTAAAAACCGCGCAAGAATTTGACAAGCGCATTGCAATTACCGGTACTATTCTAACGATGCTTGACGGCACCTCGAGAGCGGGAGCTGCGATCTCTATTAGAGAAGTCACGCAGAAGCCTTTGAAGTTTGAGGGTATTGGTGAGAAAATGACAGACTTCCAAGTCTTTAATCCTCATTCGATGGCGGATAGGATTCTTGGTATGGGCGATGTCATTAATCTCGTTAAGAAAGCGCAAGAGCATTTTAGTGAGCAAGATAGTCAAGAGCTTGAGAGGAAGCTGAAGAAAGCGACATTTACCTATGATGATTACTTAAAGCAAATGTCGATGCTTAAAAAGATGGGGTCATTTAAGAGTTTGCTTAAAATGATCCCTGGTATGCCTAGTATCGATGAAATGAATATCGATGAGAAAGAGCTTACAAAGATAGAAGCCATGATCCTTTCGATGACAAGAAGCGAAAGAGAAGAGAAAGTCGAACTTGTACCAAGCCGAAGAAGGCGTATAGCAGCGGGCAGTGGTGTCAAAATCGATGATGTAAATAAAATGGTAAAGAGTTTCAAAAGAATTAAACAGTTTTTTAAAGATATGCCCAGCCTCAAAAAGCAATTCATGAATGGGGCAGGTAAAAAGGAGAATTTCTCATGGCATTAAAAATACGTCTACGTCAGCAAGGATGCAATAATCGTCAGACTTTTCGTGTAGTAGTGACTGATGTTAGATCAAAGCGTGATGGCAAATATGTAGAAAAACTAGGTTGGTATTTACCAGAAGTGGTTGAGAATAACTGCAGTATTGATGGAGATCGGCTGGCTTATTGGTTGAATCAAGGTGCGGTGATGTCTGATCAAGTAGAGTCCTTAGCTCGTAATGCAGCTCCAGCTGTCCTTCAAGAATACCATGCAAAGAAAGCCGAAGTAAAAGCGAAGTATACAGCGAAGAGAAGAGGGACATCTGTAGAAAAAGCAGCTGTGGCTGTAAAAAAGAAGTAATGAATGCAGTTTGATATACTTTCTTTATTTCCTGAGTATTTCGACAGTCCATTTGAAACGAGTATACTAAAAAAGGCGAGAGAAAGTGGCCTTCTTCATATTAGTCTTACGGACATAAGATTTTTTGCAGAAGGTAAGCATAAAAAAGTAGATGATAGGCCTTACGGCGGTGGTCCGGGGATGTTGTTAATGGCCAAGCCTCTTTGCCAAGCAATAAGGTCTGTGAAAAGTGATGACGCGCATGTGATTTATCTATCCCCTCAAGGCAAGCCTTTAACATCGGAAATATGTCAAAGACTTGCGCAGAAAAAGCATATAGTTTTTGTCTGTGGGCATTATGAAGGGATCGATGAACGAGTGATAGAGAAAGAGATAGATGAGGAGATCAGCATCGGGGATTATGTCCTAACAAATGGCTGTATAGCCGCGATTGTTCTAGTAGATGCGATTGCAAGATTCATACCTGGCGTACTAGGACATAAAGAAGCAGCTTATCAAGATTCTTTTCAGGATCAAAAACTAGATGCTCCCCATTATACTAGACCTCCCGAATTCGAAGGACTTGAAGTCCCTCCTGTATTAATTTCAGGAAACCATGAAGAAATTCGCAAGTGGCGTCATCAAAAAGCGATGCAAAAAACAATGAGAGTCCGTCCTGATTTAATCGGACGGTAAAACTGAGGGATAAGGAGAAATCATGAAACAGTGTCAAATCATTCAAGAGTTAGCAGCAGGACTTCTGAAGTCTAATATTCCCGATTTTCGTGTAGGAGATACAGTTTCTGTACACACGCGAATTATTGAAGGAGAAAAAGAACGTCTCCAAGTATTTACAGGAACAGTGATTGCTCGTAAGGGTAGCTGTCTTTCTGAGACATTCTCTCTTTACCGAGTGTCTTATGGTTCCGGCATGGAAAAAGTTTTTATGGTTCATAGCCCGCGAATTGCGAAAATTGAAGTCATTAAAATGGGTGATGTAAGAAGAGGTAAGCTCTACTACTTAAGAGGTGCTTCTGGTAAGGCTGCTAAAGTAAAAGAGCTCATTGGTTCTAATAAGCGAA
>CAMDPQ010000083.1 GCA_945905275.1 Chlamydia trachomatis | reverse complement strand
GACTCCCGAAGAACGTGTTAGAGTGAGAGAGCTAGAAGCCTGGCCTATACTAGATGCCTTAGTGAAGAAAGTTAAAGCAATACTTACGACTAGAATACTTCCTAAATCAAAGATAAGTGGAGCTATAGGCTATTTTATGGGACTGGCGCCTTATTTAAAGAACTATATCGCAAATCCCTACGCCAGGCCGGATAATAATGTTGCAGAAAGAGCGCTAAAGCTAGTTGTAATAGGACGAAAGAACTGGTTATTTGTAGGCAATGAGGGTGGTGGCAAGGCATCAGCAGTTATCTACTGCTTATCTCAAACTTGCCGATCTCTAAAGATCAATCCCAACCAGTACTTTGAAGATGTGCTGGGTCCCATCCCTATAACAAGCTCCACTAACTTCTGCCTCAGAATTGGGCTCCTACAAATTAAGCTCTGATATGGCCTCGCTTACCGCTTACGTTAGATGATATCGAAATGTGGAATCGGGAATGTTCTTGATCTTACACCAGGCTATTATAGAAAGTCTGCTCAGCTTGTACTCTTCTATTCTTTTTTGCCACTCCACCTTGCTGGTCATTGATCCCCTCCTTGCTTTATTTAAGAAGGGATCATTTTAGCTAAAGAATGGAATTGCTTAAAAGATGGGCTCGCTTACCGCTTACATTGCGAAAGAATAGCATAAAAATCTCAAAAACAAAGGAAGTTTTAGTGCAGTTTCATCCAGTCTACTGCGTAAATACTGCGTAATTGAGCTTTACGCAGAAGAATTTTTCGGTTTGAATTTCGTGTTGTATGTCAGTAACAACAAAAGGCTTCAGTCGTAAAACTGAAGCCTTAATTTTGATTGGAGCTGGAGAGACGCATGCAGAACTTTTGACCGGCTCAGTCTTTCGCAAGAACTTTCAACTTTTTCAAGATTAATCGCTTAAATTTCAATTGAAACAATGGTATCCCAGAAGACACAATAAGGTGATATACAAAATTAAAAGAAGATTGAAAAAAGTGGAAAATAAAGAGGCTTACTGGACTATTTGTCCGAAATGTTGTGGACATGGCAAAAAAAACTTGAGGCTTCGCAAGCAGGCGAGAATCCGCTACCAAATAGCAATTAAAGAATTTGAAAAAGCTAAGGGTGAAGGAAACCCTTCGGTTCGCCCTAAGATCACTCAAATTTTATGCGATAATTGCAGTGGGTCTGGTTTAATTCATGCCACTAATTACCCCATAGCAGATTCAGAAAACTATCCACATCTAGCAATTATTGGTGCAGGTATAGCAGGCGTAGCGCTTGCTGTAGCTTGTTTGCATCGTGGCATTCCATTTACTCTTTATGAGCGCGATAGCGGTTTCGATGCACGAGCTCAGGGGTACGGAGTCACCTTGCAACAAGCAAGTAAGGCAATTAGAGAATTGGGTCTTTCCTCTTTAAAAGACGGGATTTATTCCACACGACATGTGGTGCTTACTACAGAAGGAAAAGAAATTACTGAATGGGGGATGAGGACGCATGAAAACATTAAAAAATCTCCAAGGCGTAGAAATGTGCATATCCCGCGACAGGCCTTGCGCTTAGCGTTACTTGAGCAATTACGTGACCATGCTGCCGTGCAGTGGGGATACCGCTTAGTTTCTTTTAAACAATGTGAAGATAAAGGTGTTGAACTAAGCTTTCAAGTTAACAGAGAGATGAAGAATGCTAAGGCAGATTTGGTGGTAGGTGCCGATGGCATTCGTAGTGTTGTGCGCAGCTTATTGATTGGTGAGGATATTACTCCTTTGCGTTACCTGGGTTATGTAGTAATTTTGGGTATTTGTTCTTTAGAGGTTGTTAAGGGTATTGAGAGTTCTTTGCTCGACTCAGCCACCGTGTTTCAAACCGTCAATGGCTATGAGCGAATCTACATCATGCCTTACTCGTTAGACTCGGTAGTGTGGCAATTTAGTTTCCCCATGCCCGAAGAAGAAGCTAAGGCCTTAAGTGCACAAGGAGCTCAGGCCCTTAAAGAAGAGGCATGTCGTAGAGCACAGTGGCATGAGCCCATTCCTCAAATCTTATCAGCAACCCTAACGACACATATTTCAGGTTATCCCGTGTATGACCGAGAATTACTCAAGCCAGAATTATTGGAAAAAGCGGGACCATGTACTTTGATTGGAGATGCAGCTCACCCTATGAGTCCGTTTAAGGGACAAGGTGCAAATCAGGCTCTGTTGGATGCACTGGCACTGGCTCGCAATATTTCAGTAGCATGTGCTTCCTTGTCTAAATGGAGAGAAAACGGAGTGAGAGAAATTGTACTAACTGAATTTGAAGAGGAAATGTTAGTACGTAGTGCTTCTAAAGTGAAGGATTCAGCTGAGGCCGTGGAATTTTTACATTCCAAAGATGTACTACGTGAAGGTTATGAACCTAAAGGACGATCTTTACGAGGTAACAATCTATAATGTAAGCGGTAAGCGAGCCCATCTTTTAAGCAATTCCATTCTTTAGCTAAAATGATCCCTTCTTAAATAAAAGACTTCTTTCGAAATTCATTTCGCCAACTCCAAATTGTAGATTCCAGCGATTAAGTTAAAGCGTAGAGAAAATCTTTTACCTCTGTTTCTATAAGGAAAAGGGAGTAGCATACTCAAAAATTTAATTTCGAAAGAAGTCTAAAGCAAGAAGGGGGATCAATGATGAGTAAGGTGGAGTGGCAAAAAAGAATAGAAGAGCACAAGCTGAGAAGACTTTCTATAATAGCCTAGTGTAAGATCAAGAACATTCCCGATTCCACATTTCGATATCATCTAAGTACGCTAAAAAATCAGAATCAGGAAAAATTTATCGAATTAAAGCCTACCTCCCAAGGGGTAAAGCTGAGCTGGAAAAATATCACAGTTGTCAGTCCATTGCTTTCATAGGTAATTCTCCTCAAAACTCTGGTTTCTGCACAACATAATTTTTGTTGAGACACCGTTCACAAAGAATCCAAAAAGCTCATTAAGTTTTTGTCATCGCGCCAATGCTGTTTTGTTTTTTTGCTGGTTACTTCAAAGCAAGCCAATGCCTTGGCCTTCATTTCAAGATTGACCTCGACATAGACGTTTGTTGTATTGATGGAAACGTGCCCCAGCCAAGCTCGAATTGTGTTGATATCCACGCCAGAGTGAAGAAGGTGAGTTGCTGTGCTGTGTCGGATGGTATGCGGGCTCATGCGTTTCTTTTTTAGAGAGAGGAATCCAGCGATCAATTTCTTAACGTGTCTCTTGACCAAGGTGTGAGTTCCAAATCGAGTAATAGGCTCTTTACGGCGGTTAAGAAACATATGTTCATGCTGCTCTCGTCCAGCTATGACAGAGGTTAGCTCTTTTCCTGTATCAGGCCAAAGTGGGCATCGGCGCAGCTTATTACCCTTCCCCTTGATTACAACAACAGAAAAGCCCTTTTTTGCGTTGGAAGCGATTTCGAGATCCCCGATTGTTAACTGAGCTGCTTCATCTGCACGAGAGCCTGTATTACAAAAAAACAACAGAAGGGCATAATCACGCCGCCCCTGGTCTGTTAAACGATCTGGGGAGTTAAGGAAAGCATCCATTTCATTTTTTCTAGATATCTCACTAAAAAACAAAAGGCTTCAGTCGTGAAACTGAAGCCTTAATTTGGAATGGAGGTGGAGAGACGCATTCAGAACTTTTGATTGGAGCAAAATCAAGATCCCAAGCGCATTGGTTTCTTCTAATCAAACACAGAGGATTGGCTAAACAGAAGGTTAACGGGACTCCCAGGGGATGGAACGAGCACCCTGAAAAAACAGAGGGGGGTATGCTCCTTAAATAGAAGCGGTACCTGTTCATATTTATGGAAATCGTCCTAAGGAGAGAGTTCTAAAAAATTTTCCAAAATTTTTCAGAAACCGTTCTATTTTTAACTTTAGCAAAGCTGCTTAGAGCTTTTCTTTCTAATTTCAGGTTGATATACTCATCTCATGTTAAAAAAAATTGCAAATACAATTCGCTCCCTAACCATGGATGCAGTAGAGCATGCAGGATCTGGCCACCCAGGTCTTCCTATGGGTTGTGCAGAGTTAGGTGCATTTTTATTTGCTGAGTTTTTGCAATACAATCCTGAATACCCTAATTGGAAAGACCGAGATAGATTGGTCCTATCAGCAGGTCATGGTTCTTTGTGGCTCTATACCTGTTTGCATATGTCTGGCTTCCCTGTATCTATTCGCGATCTCAAACAATTTAGGCAATTTGGTTCTAAAACTCCCAGCCATCCCGACATCACCAAAACCGAAGGAATTGAAGCAACAACAGGCGTTGATGGACAAGGAGTGGCATTTGCTGTTGGACAAGCTTTGGCTCTAAAAAACCAAGATATTACCAGCAAAGTCGTTGTATTGGCAGGTGATGGTTGTCTAATGGAGGGGGTTTCTTATGAATCTTGCTCTTTAGCGGGTCATCTATGCTTAAATAATCTCATTTTAATTTATGACAGCAACAAAACAACTCTAGATGGATATGTTGATGAAAGTTTTTCAGAAAACATAAAATTACGATTTGAGGCTCAACATTGGGACGTATTTGAAATTGATGGTCATGATTTTGATCAAATTAGAGAAACATTGACTCCTCTTAGAAAAAACCAGAACAAACCTGTAATTGTCATTGCGCATACTAAAATTGGGAAAGGGGCACTTACCAAAGAAGGTACTCCTGCAGCTCATGGCAGACCCTTAGGACATGAAGAAATAGAAAATGCGAAGACTTACTTAAATATCAATAAAGAGCCATTCCATGTGGATCCTACAATCTACGAATTCTTTAAGGAAAAGTCGAGATTAGCTCCAAAGCTGATCAAAGAAGAACCTAAAATTGAACTTAAAACTATCATTGAAAAAATCAATGTTGAATTTCCAATTGCTACTCGTTGGGCATCGCATAAAGTGTTAAATGCGATAGCTGAATATATGCCTTCATTAATTGTGGGATCAGCAGACCTTTCCTCTTCAGACGGAACATTTTTGCGGCGTTTTAGTGCTATTTCTAGAAATGAATTTAAAGGCAGAAATATTAAATACGGGGTACGAGAATTTGCAATGGCAGCCATAGCGGCTGGAATGGCACAAACAAGATTAATTGTACCTGTAATTGGGACTTTTCTTGCCTTTGCTGACTACATGAGAAGTGCTTTACGCATGACGTCTCTCATGCGTTTGAAGGTTATTTATCATTTAACGCACGATTCCATTTTTGTAGGCCATGATGGACCAACGCACCAACCTATTGAACAATTAAGTTCTCTTCGTGGCATTCCTGGTTTGCTTGTAATTAGACCCGCAGATTTCCATGAAGTAAAAGCAGCCTGGATTGCCGCTTTGGAACATCAAGGACCTTCGGCAATTGTTTTATCTAGACAGCCACTTCCAGAACTACCTGGTAGCTCTCTAGATGGAGCATTAAAAGGAGCCTATATCATCAAACAAGAGACAACAGATATTATCAATTATCTCCTTCTAGCTACTGGTTCAGAAGTTCAATTAGCTCTTGAAGTAGCTGAAGAGCTTGGTCCTGCAGCACGTGTAGTATCTATGCCTTCTTGGGAGCTTTTTGAAAAGCAGGCAGACGAATATAAAGAAACGCAAGTGCTCATAAAATCGAGGTAAACACCCCGAAACGGGGCCCCGTTTACCTCGATTTCATGGGCATAGAGATTTATCCCTCAAACCTTGCGTAAAAAAAATATTTTCTTTGAATCTTGTTCATTGTAAGCTCTTTGGCTTATGCAAAACAGCGATGAACTAATCCAACGTCTCACAGAAGAAAATCGATGGCTTAAAGAGCGTCTTGACATCGCCCTAAATGCTATCGCACAGCTACAAGAAGAAAATCAGCGCCTAAAAGATGAAATAGCAACGCTTAAAGGACAGAAGCCTCGTCCAAAAATCCCGCCAAGCATCCTGGAAGGAGCAAAGAGTAGGGATAAGCAAAATGACAAAAACAAACTTTCCAGAGGAAAGCATCCTCGGCGTAAGAAAACTGCATATCTGGAAATTCACGCTAGAAACCGCATTAAACCCGAATTGATTCCTGTGGGAGCTATTTTCAAAGGATGCCAGAAATTCACTGTCCAAGACATCATTCTTTGCCCCTACAACACAGTATACGAACTCGAAAGATGGCAATTGCCCGATGGTACATATGTAACCGGTAAGTTGCCGGACAACATCCAGGGTCATTACGGCCCCCAACTGGTCTGCTATATTTTGCATCAAT
>CAMDPQ010000082.1 GCA_945905275.1 Chlamydia trachomatis | reverse complement strand
CACAGGACCAGAAAGGTCAGCTTCTGTATACTCTACGTCTGTATTGGGTGTAGAAGAAAGGATCTTTACCCCGCGCGATTTCAGCCAGATTAGTACCTGAGAGCCTTCTGCTTCGACCACAGGGACCGTAAATAATGTACCAACACTTGCTCGCACAACATTAGGGTTGTAAATATCGGTGCATCGATCACAGATAATCACCCCATCGACACCTACTGCATCGCAGGAGCGCAAAATGGTACCTAGATTACCAGGCTTTTCAATCGACTCGGCCACTAGAAAAAAGGGATTCTGTTTCCCTTGTATCTTACGGGAAAGAGCATCAAGAGAAAGCTTCATCTGAGAGGCTACTGCTATAAGGCCATCGGGCCTATCGCGGTACGATAATTTTTTAAATACTTTAGGATCGCACGAAAAAATATCAGCACCGCCCTTTAGAGCTTTATCTATCAGTGACTGTTCATTCTCTCCTAAAAAGAGGGTTGGACAAATGAATAGGGACACAATCTCGATAGAAGCATCAACCGCACGGGAGAGCTCTCGATACCCCTCAATCAAAAACAATCCCGACTCATCGCGAGCCTTTCTATCAAAAAGGCGCACCGCATTTTTCATCTTAGGATTTTGAAGGCTTGTAATTTCTAACATCTGTTTCATCATAAAAAAGTAGCTTATAAAGCACCCATTCTAACCGAAGTTCAGGTTAAAAGATAAGGAAAGAAATCACCCCAAAAAAACCCTATATTGTTTCCTTTTATAAGGGGGCGCGACGATGGATTAACCTCCATACGCTTAACCCCTTTTGCTTGGCTAAGAATGAAAAAAAAAATTGACTATTGGAATACAGATAGCACGATAACCTCTGAATCATCCCCTATATCCTGCAGAGCTTCACCTGATTCCATTTCTTCTGGATATCCAGCTCTATAGGAACCTCCGGAAAAATATGGATAGCCCAAAAAGGACTATAACCATTGATAGCAGGAGTAAAACTCGAATGCATACCAATAGATATCGGATGATGCAGAGAGCCTAGCACTTTAAAGAATTTTAGAGCCCCTTCTGAAAAAGCAGGGTCTTGGTTCTGATGTAAACGGCTATCCTTTTGCAGATCTTTCCAATCGTTTGCATCAAAAAAAGCCACCCTTTTTTTATGTGCTGTAGGTACATCCCAGGTAGGAAAAAGAAGGTGTCTTAAGGAAAGCCCCTCCTTTTTCTGATTGCACTCTTCTAACCAGATGATACTTTCGAGGTGGTACAATTGATCGATAAATTGGATAAAATCATTGGCTGTAAAACCGATAAACTTACTGCCCGACTTACCTTGGTAATGAGAATGAAAGTTCATAGCATCACAGTGCTTTGCTTGATGTCCATCAATCACAAGCTTGGTGTGAGTAGGCCTTCCTTCTCGATCTAGGATCTGGGTATGTAAAACGAGGCTATAATCCCCCCAATATTCATACTCCCTGTTTCCTATATGATACATATTATTACCAGCCTGAGAGGCTTTTGGACTGTTTTTACCCTTATTCCTTGCCTGCTGAGGAGGCATATTGGTATAACCCTCCCCTTCCGGAAATAAGAGGGTTCTGTTTACCGTGTCTAAAGCCCCGAGCGACCGACTTCTTTGGATTACACCACAGGGAAGTCTTGACGAAGGTTCGACCGCATTCCGGTAGATGAGGGCAGGCTCTATGTTCTGAAACTTTTTCCATCCGATAACAGCCTGTAGGACCCTGTTAGAATCTACGATCATCCCATCTAAATACGGGGGTAAGCGAGCCTCTGCCTTATCTATCGCAAAAGTCCCTGATAGACTCCGTTTTCGACCTCCGCTCACGATCGCCATAATATCGAGCATACAACGATTGACCTGGATTTGATGCGCTCTTTTCACCTGGTATAAAAGCGATTCAACATCCTTTATATCCCCCTGGCCCCTTCCTAAGATCTGGCTTACAATAGGTAAGGGGATCTTTTCGGATCGTTCAGCCCCCACACACTGATAACTACTAAATGCCTCCAGATCGTTAAACCGATCTGCACTATTTTTCTCCGGACACAATTTTGCTAAACCTGTTAAATACACCATCCCCCCAATCATAAAAAGACAGTATACCAGCGCATGTACATGGATTTCAAGATGTTAAAGTAGATCTGCTTGGAGAATACTCCATGCTGTCAATTTACGTTTTTACTATCGATGATATTATGATGCCATCTTACCTTAAGCAGCTTAGGATAGGGTATGGAGACCCACTGGAAAAATTTCAAGGCAAGCAGCTCTTATTCTCAAAGATCCCATTTTTATCGCAAGACATCGGCTCAAACCGAATGCATTTATCGGCACTCTGATACACGTGGTGCGAAACAGCCTGCAAAATTATCCTATTCCTGCTTTCAAGAATGGAATGATGTGGCTCTACAAACTTTTTACCAAGAAGATCAAATCGGCGTCTGGAAGCGGCAGAGGCTTATTGCTGCAGATGGCTCTACCCTTTGTTTGCCAGAATCTGCCGATACTCTCTTGATCTCATAAATCATAGACCTCTGATGAATATAACACGAGGGAGAGGGTAAATCCGTTCCTTAATAGAGCCCTATTTCTGTCATAAGCGCGCCTATGATCTGTGAGGCTCGGGATTCGATGCGGCTATCCCGTATCGGATTTTTCTATACAAAGATCCAAGGAGTCGGTGAGTGGTGCTTAACATGATAACCTGACGAGTTCCTTGGAACTGCAGGTTAAAGACCTCGGGAGGATGATTCTTTTCTCCTATTGCAGCCCATACCGTCCCAATCGGGTTATCCTCTGAGGCGCCAGATGGGCCTGCAATACCTGATACGGCAATCACATAATCGGCGCCGGATACGGCAAAAGCACCTGTTAACATCTCACGAACGACCTCAGCACTCACAGCGCCATGTTGCTGTAAAGAGATTGCAGACACGTTTAACACCTTCTCTTTCAAAGCGTTTGAATAGGTAACTAAAGACCCTATAAAAACGTCAGAGGCTCCCGGCAAAGCAACGAGTTTATGAGAGAGAAGACCCCCGGTACAGGACTCAGCAAAGCATACCGTTTTTTTCTTGGAGCGGAGTAAATCAATAAGAGCATCCTCAATTTTACCCTGCTTTGAGCTAAACACATAGGTCGGAAAAGCATCAACGATTTGTTGTTTGGCAAGAGATAGAGCGCAGCTATCTAAGGATCTGAACGTCACTGACAGTGTTCCATACCCCGGATAAACACCGATATCCATCGAGGGGAATTGCTCTTGGATGGTCCTCAGGATCGGATCTAACATCATTTCAGTTAAGTGACAAAAGAAAATGTTCTCAGAAACATATCTCGCTTGATCTGGCAGGTGCTGCCGTAAAAAGGGCAGCACCTCATTTTCCAGCATAGCCTCCATCTCTAAAGGGACCCCCGGAAGCAGTACTAACATCTTCTCTTTTTCTTGAAATATAAATCCCGGCGCTGTTCCCACAGTATTACGTAAAACAAACGCTTTTTCAGGGACAGTCGCCTGATCTTGCAAAGAAACCAAGGAAGGACCGTAACGACGGACCAGATCCTCTGCAATATCTTGTTTAAACACAAAGCCGGAAGAAAACAGGTCTGCCGCAACACTCCGTGTCAGATCATCGAGTGTGGGGCCAAGACCTCCCGTACAAATAACAAGATCGGCACGAGTAAGTGCGTCGGCAAACCCCTGCTTGAGAACCTGAGGCTGATCGGGAAAGACAGTATGTCTATGTACTTTTACTCCTATTTTACCAAGAGCTGCGCTAATAAAGGTGCTATTGGAATTAATTACGATCCCTTTTAAGATCTCATCGGCGATGGCAATGACTTCGGTATTCACAGTTTTCCTCCCTGAAGGCTATTGTTCTACAAAGATAGCATGAGCTTTAAGCTGCTGATGTGCATTAATCCAGGAAAAACAGCTCTTTCCCAGACGAAAGGGCACTCTTGTCCTCACCCCTTGAAAGATCATCGGCGTGGGCACAGTATGCAACCGAATCCATTTGATTACCGTTTTAAAAAGAGCCGTATTAGGAAACTGCTCGCAGTCAGTGACCTTAAAAAACTGATGGGTCTTTGGGTCTTCAAAAATCTGTGGATATGATAACTGAATGCCCCAATGAACACTCTCTTGGGTCATGACCATAGAATGAAACTTCCCATCGACTGTCGAAGGAAAAAAATGATGCAGCTGCATTTGTACCACCGGACGGATCGCTTTCAAAATCATCCGATTCCCAGATACCTTGACTCCATAGAGGGCATCGAGATCGTAGGTTAGGTAGTTACAAAATAGGCGGCGCAGCTCTTTGTCATTTACCGGATCGCCTTGCCTGATCGCCTGTATATAGCCCGCATAGGCATCAAGGATCTGCTTGGGCGTAAGCAAAAGACTTGGCTGTAGCGCCGGGCCACTAGCATGGCAGATAAAGCACGAACCGATAGCCTCAAGTAAGGAAGCCATTTCCTCTGTGCTAATCAGAATCTGGTGCTTGAGCCACTTAGAAGCGTGGAATAAGCCTTCTGTCTCGGAGGTGCTAATATGCAAGGAAGATAGATCCATGAAAACACTTTACGTAAAGAATCACTAATGTGGTTTGGAAGAGGTGAGTTGTTTTTTCTCTTTAAACGAATACATAAATAACAAAGCAACGCCAATAAAAATAGAGCTATCTGCGACATTAAAAACAGGATAGGAATAGCCCCAAAATCGAAAATAAAACATATCGACTACATGACCGTAGACAAAATAGTCGAGGACATTGCCTATAGCTCCTGCCGCGATAAAAGCTAAGGCAAAGCGCTTAAACACGGGCATTCTCACAACCACAAGGTACGAAACAAGAGCTAAGATAATCAACAAGCGAGCATATAGGAGGTAGTTTTGGAAGGAAGAGAACACCCCCCAAGCCGCCCCTTTATTCATCACATAGTTTAAGGAAAAATCAATACCTAAAAAATCATGAAAGACAGCAACACCCCCATAAGGATACATATCTACAGACCTCTGTAGCAAGGGAATGTAGTAGCATGTATAGGCTTTCGAAAGGATGTCTGCGCCTAAAACAACCAGACACAAACTCATAAGGATAGCTAGGTTTTTGATGCTCATTAGAGTAAACCCTTCTCCAGCTTCTCTTGTGATCGTACTGTCATGGTTGCATAAGGGATTGCCTCGAGCCTTGCTATCGGAATTTCTTCTCCAGAGATATCACAAATACCATAAGTGCTCTCCTCGATCTTCTCCAAAGCCCTGTCGATAGAGCGTAAAATATCAAATTCTTTCGAGCTCACCTGCACGTTTACGGTTTTTACAAAATCATCAGTTCCTTCATCAGCTTGATGCTGTGAATACCCTTTCGATTCACCAGGCGATGTAACATCGCTGCTTACTCCTCTGACAAGATGTGTAAGTTGAATTTTAAGCTCTTCAAGCCGTTGTTTAAATTTTGCGATATCCTCTTTTTTTAAAGGCATATGAGTTTTCCTTCCTGTTAATTGTGAATGATCCCTAACTTATTTATCCTGATATAGTCTGCAGAGCATCGCGCAGCTCGTCGACATCCTTAAATCGTCGATATACACAGGCAAAGCGGATATAGGCAACCATATCGAGACTCTGCAAATGCCCCATGATGATTTCCCCAATTTCTTGTGTAGACACCTCTCTCACCTGTCTTTCCATAAGATCGGAGGTAATCTTATACGAAAGCGCCCTCACCTGCTCATGGCTGATTCTTGTATGCCTGCAAGCAGCATCTAATCCTTTAATCAGCTTATCCTGCAGAAAATCTTCATAGGTACCATCTCTTTTCTGTACTTGTATCGTAAGATCAATGGTTTCAAAGGTAGTAAATCTTTTTAAACACTTCAAGCACTCACGACGCCTTCTTACCGCATTGGTTTCTGAGGCATTACGGGAGTCTGTGACCTTAAACTCTTCGTGATTACAAAATGGACAACGCATGCTGGGCTGTTTCCTCGGCTTATATCTTTAATTCTATAGTAGTTCATTCAAAACAAGTTTTGAATAACTCTCATCTTTATCTGGGACCGCAAAAACTAGCAAAATAGTAGGTTCATTGGAATAAAGTAAATAAAAAGCGCTATATCTAGGCCACGATCAAAAGATAAATGAGAGATCCTCTATACAATAACCTTATTTTTTTCTCTGTCTGTATCGTAAAACCCATCGTTTTAAATGCGTTAAAACTCTTTCGCCTGCATTTTACAGTCTCTTCTAAATCCATAATCCTGCATAAACAAACATAATAACGATCGATGCGACGGGTTTTTTCTTATCTACTACATGTACTGCAAA
>CAMDPQ010000081.1 GCA_945905275.1 Chlamydia trachomatis | reverse complement strand
CTAATGGTCATCCTGAAACCTCTTGTATTGAGCAATGGCGCCTTAGATTCTTACATAAAAACCAAGATGAAAAACTTTCTCAGAACCAGATCATCGAACTGCTAGCGTCATTAACCCACGATGCATTTGACATCATAAAAACGGAAAACCTGTATCTAATTGATGGGCAGCCGGGGTACTCATCTTGCTAAAAGGATCCAGACCGAACGGGTTTTTTAAAGAACCCATTCGGTCTAGTGACCCTATCCATCGATACCTAAATTATGTTCCAGATGTTTCTTCAAAGCGCTTAAAAACCCACAACCATACATCCCATCGAGAACGCGATGATCAAACGTCAAAGAGACATGCATTAAGGAACGTATGGCCATATGATCATTCTCCAGAGCAATCACCTTTTTCTGAATCGCTCCTATACCTATGATGGCAACTTCCGGATATCTAATAATAGGGATACCAATAGAAACCCCTGACATGCCGAAGTTGGTCATACTGATGGTCCCATCAGAGACATCCTGAGATGATAACTTTCCTGATCTTGCTTTAATGGATAAGTTACTAATGGATTGCGCCACCTCAATAACATTCATTTTTTGACAATTTTTAATGACGGGAACAACGAGTCCCTGATCAATGCTTACTGCAATGCCCAGATTGACAAACTTTTTTACTAGGATCGTTTCTTGATCAAGGGATGAATTAATTAAAGGATACTCTTGCAACACCTGCGCTATAGCTTTAGCGATAAAACTTGTAATCGTCAGCTTAACCCCATATTGAGCAAGAACAGCCTCTTTATTCTGAGCAATGACCTTTAATACATCAGTCACATCGACTTCATTAATTAAGCTTGCATGAGGTGCTTGATAAAAAGACTTTACCATATTATCAGCAATAGCCTTACGCATCCCTGTCATTTTCAACCTTTCTACTTCGCTGTCAGAATGAGGACAGCATAGCTGATTTTGAGAGGACGCAGGCTGACTATGTTGAACTATCTTATTTTTTTGGGCCGCATAGGCCTCTACATCTTGCTTGGTAATCCGCCCACCAGCACCCGTAGACTTGATCTTCTTCATTTCATCAAGCGTGATTCCTAACTCTGAGGACACCCTTAAGACAGCCGGGGAAAAAAAATCTTTCATCTCTCCAGTGGTTGCAACGGGTGTCTCGATTCTTTTTTCTTGCCTACTTAGGGGAGATCCAGCTTTAGCTTCAGAAGAGGAAATCACCTCTACCTGAGCCAAAGGGTCTCCTACTTGCAACTCTTCATCTACTGACGCCAAAATCTTAACCAGACGCCCTGCAACGGGAGATGGGATTTCACTGTTTACTTTATCTGTTGAGACCTCAAGTAAAGGCTCATCAAGAGCTACCAGATCCCCTTCTTTTTTAAACCACTGCACAATCGTTGCACTCACAATACTCTCACCAAGCTTTGGCAGAGCAATCGTAATTTGTTCACTCATGATAACTTCCTTAGATCTTATAAAAAGGCCTTGCCCTTACTCACAATTTTTTTCATACAAGCATCCCACGCCTCCCTACCCTCTCGAATCTCCAAAGTCATCTGAAGAGCTCGTACAGGTAAATCTAGTGTGAGGCCACCGAGGATCTTGACCCAATCTTTTTCGGTGCAAATTAAAACCTGCGCTCCCTTTTCCTTACAAGAACTAGCAAACGCCTGTAACACTTCTTTTTGTGGCAGGATATGATCCTCCATATACAGCCTATCTACAATCGTCATATCTAACGATACAATAGCTGATGCAAACGCCTCAGGCTTTGCAATACCACAAAAAATGCCGACTGTATCAAAAGCCGATCCCTCGGGCATGCTATAGCTTCTGTGCATCAGGACAATGGGACTAGCAGTAAAACGTTGCACTTGCTTTTGTATATCCTGCCATTCTTCCAAGGTATTTACATTGCTTACAACAACTAAATCAGCGCAAGCTAATCTTTTAGGAGAATCTCGTAAAAGGCCTTTTGGCAAAAAGGCGTTCTTACCCCAAGGATCCCTTCCATCTAACAGGACAATCTCTATATCTCTATGCAATCTACGATGTTGCATCCCATCATCAATAAAAAGAACCTTAGCACCCGATCTACAAGCACTCTGAGCGCTTGCTAGCTTGTCTTTTCCCACCCATACAGAGCTTTGGGTATGGCTTGCAAGCCAGAACGGTTCATCACCGCACTGATCGACTCTGACCGTTGGACCATCCCCTTGAGAAATCTGCTGACAAACACCACTCTTCTCTATCAACGAACGATACCCACGACTGATGATCGATGTAGGTAGATCAGGGGTAAGAGCGTGAGATAGAAAATGGATGACAGGAGTTTTCCCTGTTCCCCCTACAACGACATTACCGACGCTGACCACACAACTTTCCACATGATGAGACTTGAAAATCTGTCTATCATACAAAGCATTCCGAATAAAGACCCCGCATTGATAGATCCGACTAACTGCTGATAGCAGAAAAAAAAAGCCAGAGGCCTTTTTTCGATCTTCAATAACATCTAGGATATAAGATTCAAAAGACATGAGTCAGAGCTACTTCCTCTATTTTACAGGCGGAATTAAACAGCACTTCTTCTACCATTTCAATGATTATATGGATAGCTGTCATATGAGCCTCTTGTATCCGATCCGAAAAGCAAAATCCTTCAATCACAAGCTCAAGATCGCACATCCCCTTAAGCATCCCCCCAGTTTTACCGAGAAAAGAGATAGTCTCCATATTCTTCACTTGTGCAGCTCTTACAGCCTGAAATAGATTAGCAGAATTTCCACTGGTCGTTAAAGCAATAAATAGATCTTCCGGCCTACCAAGAGCCTCTATCCCTCTAGAAAATACTTGATCATAGCCCATATCGTTGGCTACACAACTCATGTGTCCTACATCGGATAAAGCTATAGCTGCAAGAGCTTGCCGTTTGCCTCGAAACTGACCACTGAGTTCCTCTGCAAAATGCATCGCATCACATAGACTCCCTCCATTGCCGGCAATAAGAAGCTTACCTCCCCTTTCGAAACACCTGCAAATCATATGGGCGCAATTTTCTATAAAGGCAAGGTTTTTGCCTGTCTGCAACTGGGTAACAGCCTGAATTCCATCCTGTACTGAGCTTGCAATTTTATTTTTTAATAATCCCATAACCTCTCCTTACATAAGGGGATTATCATAAATCAAACCCCCCTTTACAAGCTAGACAGCTTTTAATAAGAGACGGTCCCAACCATGTAGTAAAAGAACATGAAATCTACTTGTCTTCAGTAGAGAAACGGACAGGAACCGGACATTCAGGGGTAATCTTCAGACCCTCTCGGATATTTGCCTCGGAAGCCCATCCGAAAGCGGCGTTAAAAGCAAGCTGCTCCCTACTAAGTACGCGCCTCTTAGTAGGACCCAGCGCGACAGACAGGGGAGCTGGACAACACGCCAGATCTATCACTACTCCAGGCTCAGACCGCATTACAGATCTCTCAGCTACGCTAGGCTGATTTCTAATTGGAGCAGGCTCCGGGGGCATCCTTGTGGATTGAGCCTCTGATATTCCTTTATCTTGGAATGGAGATGTCGATGAGACTCTTCCTTGTAAAGGCTTTGGCGATGAGCATGCTAATTTATTGATTCCCCCCACATGACTGACCGAACGATTAAAGGAAGGGCGATTTCTCATGCCATCCCCCCTACTACCCACACCGTCACTCCTCTCCCTCTTGAGGACTGGTGAATCACATCTGCCATTTGCCCCTAGACGATCCATAACTACCTCCCTTACTGGCTCTGTATTAAGAATAGGTCTTTCACACCCCGAAGAACCACTCTCCTGGAGTACACCTTGCTGCAATAACGGACACGGCATGAGGTTCCGAAGATATACAAGCATAAAAGACCTCTCTGATTAAAATAAAAAAATAAATAGGATTATTTTAAAAAGAAGAACTTATTATTCTCAATAGAATAAGTTAACTGCCTTATTTTAAAATAATTATCATTCATATATGCGTGTTTTCTAGCAAACCACAGCAAGGACAAGGATAAAAAACCATCCTACCCAGGAATCGAAGAGATTTGTATACTCCCTGTCAAGATCAATTCAACGGCATGCACATGACAAAACAGATGAGGATTGGTATTGTAGGAGCAACGGGAGCTGTCGGGATGGAAATTTTATCCCTTTTAGAATCACGATCGTTTCCAGCAAGCGAGATCAGACTCTTTGCCTCTTTGGCATCTACAAGGAAAACCCTGCAGTTCAAAGAAAGTCCTATTGCTATAACGACAATCACAGAAAAAAGTTTTCAGGGTCTTGACATCATATTCTTCTCTGCAGGAAGCGCTGCCTCTAAACAATATGCCGATAAGGCACTGGAAGCAGGGGCGCTCGTAATTGATAATAGTTCAGCATTTAGAATGAACCCTGACGTCCCTTTAATCATTCCAGAAATTAATCCTGAAACGATCAAGCATCATCAAGGAATTATCGCCAACCCCAACTGCGCAACCATCATCATGCTTATGGCACTGGCTCCTTTACATAGAGCTTGCGCAATTAAACGAATCGTTGCCTGCACCTACCAGGCGGCAAGTGGCGCGGGAGCCCGTGCGATGCAAGATCTTATTGGAGAAACACAATCTCATTTCTCAGGTGAAGTATATCAGCGTTCCGTCATTCCCTTTCCTTATGCATTCAATCTCTTCCTGCACAACTCCCCCCTGCTTGACTCCGACTACTGTGAAGAAGAAATGAAAATGGTCCATGAAACGAGAAAAATCTTAAATGATTCCACCATCAAGATTAGCGCGACATGCGTCCGCGTCCCGGTATTACGCGCACATGCTGAAGCGCTTAACATAGAATTCCATCACCCTTTATCTGCAGAGCAAGCCTATGAGATTTTAGACAGAGCCCCAGGGGTTTCTCTCTTACAAAATAAAGCGATGAATCGATTCCCTATGCCTCTAGATGCTGTCGGAAAAAATGAAATCCTTTACGGAAGAATCAGGAAAGACCTGTCTCAAGATAATACTCTGGAGATGTGGGTTGTAGGAGACCAGCTCTTAAAGGGGGCAGCACTGAATGCAGTGCAAATCGCAGAACTTGCTGTAAAACAGGAAAAACAGGGTATTCAATCCTCTAGGTAAAAGAACCTCTTCCGAGCTAATTTTTCTGAGACACACCTAGTCGCGCCAGGAGACAGGTAAATAGGGTCGTTACTCTAAAAAACGTGCAGAGCGCTGTCGATTCCATGGCGCTTCCAGAGAAAACACAACCTCTTGTTGAGAGATTGGATGAGGAAAAGACATGCGCCCCTGATGCAAAGCAATCTGACCTTGGGATAAAGATCGGGGTCTAGCTCCATATTTCATATCGGCGATGATCGGATGACCTATCGCTGACAGCTGGGCTCTAATCTGATGGTACCGACCCGTCTTCAGATCAATTTCGATACGGGTATGCTCTGCAAACCTTTCGAGGACTTTAAAATCCAGCTCACATAGTTTAGCACCGGGATCTGTGGCTGTGGCGATCAGCGCTTTATATTCTCCATGGATTAAATAATGATGAAGAGACCCCTGATCCAGCGAAACAATCCCCTCTACTATAGCTACATAAGTCTTCTTAAACTGATGCGCTCGCATCGAGGCATTAAGCCTAGATAGAGCTTTGGATGTCCTCGCAAAAAGGACAAGACCACTGACGGGCTTATCCAAACGGTGTACGGCATGCAAAAAGACTGCATCCGGCTTGCAGAACTTTTCTTTAATCCATTGTTTTGCTTGCTCCTCCAAACTATCCGCGCCCTCGATAGAGGGTTGCGTGGCAAGACCTGCCGGCTTGTCAACAACAAGGAGATGGTTATCAAAAAAAACTACATCCATCCGATCTACCTAGTAGAGCTCCTTTGTCGTAGCACTTCGTATAGTAATAAGGTGGTGGCTGTGGCAACATTTAAAGAATCAGCGACCCCCATCATAGGGATCCTTACCTTAACATCTGCCTGTGATAACCAAGCCTCGGACAACCCTAGCTGCTCTGTGCCAACAACAAGGGCCACAGGGCCAGAAAGGTCCGCTTCTGTATACTCTACTTCTGTATTGGGGGTAGAAGAAAGGATCTTTACCCCGCGCGATTTCAGCCAGCTTAGTACCTGAGAGCCTTCGGCTTCTACCACAGGGACCGTAAATAATGTACCGACACTTGCTCGCACAACATTGGGGTTGTAGATATCGGTGCATCGATCACAAATAATGACCCCATCGGCACCTACTGCATCGCAAGAACGTAAAATGGTACCTAGATTGCCAGGCTTTTCAATCGACTCGGCCACTAGAAACAAGGGATTTTGTTTCCCTTGTATCTTACGGGAAAGAGCATCAAGAGAAAGCTT
>CAMDPQ010000080.1 GCA_945905275.1 Chlamydia trachomatis | reverse complement strand
TTTCCCAAAAAGTTTCTGCTTAAACGATACGTTTTGAGATCTCATGATAAGAAGTAATTCTCATCGTGAGATCCGCCTATTCTTTTTTATACCGCGTAAGCAGCCTACAGATCTCATTTTCCAGCTCTATAGCGCCCAACTTTTCAATGACCCCATTCATCATAATAGAGAATGCTAACTCTTCCCCTTCTAAAGTTGTCAAATACCCGCATAAAGTTCTCACGCCCTGCATCGATCCCGTTTTTGCGCGTACCCTAGACAAAAGCTCAGGATGATCCATCGATTTTTTTAGAGTTCCATCGATACCTGAAATAGAAAAAGAATCTAAAAAAGGTCCGCATAAGCTACCCTCATTCCGAGCCAGAACAAGAACATCGACCAGCTGCTGAGGGGTGATTAAATTATACCTAGAAAGACCTGATCCATCTACAACCACCATTTGTGCGGTATTAAGCCCCTTGCTTAAAAGAAAATCTTTAATTCCATTGGACGCAGCACTCCACGTCCCTTTCCCTCCAGAACAAACCTTTCCTAGTGTCTTAAAAAAACACTCTGCATAGAGATTATCGGATTCTTTCATCATTTTTTGAATAAGCACATGTAAAGGTTGCGACTCATGCTCCGCAAGCAACCTCGCCTCTGCAGGCACGGTCTTTTCTTCGACACCCTGTCTACAAGAGATGCTGTATTGCTTTAGACTCTCTAAAAAAACAGAGCCCGCATAGATCTGAGGGTTATCTACAGCAACTGCATACATAATCGGCTGGCTTTTTTGAGAAATATATCCCCCAACATCAATACATTTTCCCTCCTTAGTTAACCTACAACCTATAGTAAGATTAGACTGAGTCCCTGCGCTTGTTTGAGAGAGGTTCTTACATTGTACACAGGATGTATTTGGGTGTATAAGGAGGGTGGCTGGCTGATGCATCTGCTCTGCCGGATGCACCCATAGATCGATACATCCATGGTTTACAGTCAGGGCAGATATCGGGACATTCCAGTACTCTGGCTCATCATCCCACATCCATCCAGGCCCTTTAGAGATATCATCAAAAGCCGAATGATCCACAAAAACAGATCCTGTGATTTTCTCAACTCCCAATGCCTTTAGTTGTGCACCAATTGCATTAAGGTCTTTGATTTCAAGCGAGGGGTCGCCAGTTCCTTTAAGATACAGATTGCCGATGAGTTTTTTTTGCTTAATAACTCCATCTGTCCAGAGGGTCGTAGAAAACTTGTAATGGGGTCCAAGGATGGTAAGACAAGCAGCAGAGGTGAAGATCTTTAAACAGCTGGCTGGAATAAATAGCTTTCTTCCATTTTTTTCATAAATAGTAGTGCGGCTTGGAAGAGAGGCCACCTCGATTCCAATATGATACAATCCTGCATGCCTCTGTATCAATTTATCTAGATTAGATTGTAAATGCTCCCGATAGTATGAGCTTGATGTTTGCCCTGGCTCTATCGAAGAAAAAAGAACAAGAGGTGAACAAAATAACCCTGAGGCTAGAAGGGTTTTAAAAATCATGTTGTAGAGCATGTGATCTCCTTAGCTATCCGCAATCTGCCATGAAGTCCAGATATTTTTCTAGAGCTTCGACTCAGTAACTGCTCAAGAACACCATCGCTTATATCGATAAAAACACGGTTTTTTGCCCTGGTTACTGCTGTATACAGAACCTCTTTGCCAAAGGATTGAGATCCCTCCTGGGCCAGGATCAAAATATCATCATATTCACTACCCTGACTTTTATGAATAGATAGGCAATATGCATATTCATAATCAGGAAGGATGATAGAGGGCACTGCTCTTGCAAGTCCTGATTGCTTATCATAGAAATAAGCGATATCGTTTTCTTTGTTTTGCAGGCCTTGTTTTTTCTTATATTTAACCAACACACCCACATCGCCGTTAAAAAGATCAAGAGCGTATTGATTCTTTTTAATGAGTATCGGATATACCATCGATTCCTCAGAGGATATTAATACAGAAAACTTCTCTGCAAAAAACTGATTCATTGCATCAACACCCAAAGCCCCTTTTCTAATGCAAGATAAAATCCTAAAACGATCAAAAGCTTGTAAAAGCGCAAGAGGGTCAAGATCACTCTTTACAAAGGGAAAGCGCGACTGACAAAATACCCATAAATCCTCATACCTAGACCGTATCGATCGATCTACATGAAAAAATTCTGTGCGCTGTAAGAACCCCGTATTATCCACGAGCATCCTCTTCACAGAGTCTGTATCTTGCAAATTAATAGCTTTTGCAAGCTCTAGTAAAGGCTTTCGATCAGAACGTAAACATTCTGTGAGCTCATAACACGGAATGCCTTGATAGATTCTGGCAAAATCTACGAGATCCGCAAAAAGACTGCCACTATCAATAGGAGGCAGCTGATCTTTGTCTCCGATTAAAATAACTTTTGTACCTGGCTGTACGCTGCTGAGAAAATAAAAAAACAGTCTTGCATCAATCATCGAGGCTTCATCGACGATAACAAGATCTGCAGCAAGCGCTGGGGGATCTTGCATCATGTCTTGTGAGGATTTAATCGATAAAAGAAAATGAAGAGTACCCACCTTGACACAACTGTCTGTATCAAGAGACCTCCTAACACTTGCCTCTAGCTGCATAGCGGCTTTACCGGTAGGCGCTGCAAGAACAATTTGGGGATCCGGTTTCCCTTCTTTGCGCGCCCGAAGGATGTAGTGGCGCACAATTTGTGCTGCAATAAAGGTTTTACCAGTACCCGGGCCGCCCGTAATAACAGAAAAAGAGGAGGATAGGCAGTTGGACACCGCCCTTTTTTGAGCCTGATTGAATACAGAAGGCAAAGATAGCTCATCTACCTGTTCTTCTGCTGGATAAGAAGCTATCCTCAGCAATTCCTCTGTAAAACGCGCTTCAAAAAAAGCGTTTTTTTGTAAATAAAAGCAGGCGTCTAGTTCGATGATAGGAAAAAAGCCTTCTGTTTGCTCCCTGTTTCTTTGTATTAAATGCTTTGGAATCTCCTTCATGCCTATAACCGCCATATCATCGAGGATTTTCGAAGAAATGCCATTGTCCATTAACTCCGAAGTGTCTGGCAGCAGTCGCTTTCCATCCCATTTAAGACATAGGTGACCGAGTCTTGCAGAAAGAGCTAGCTTACATACAAAAGCGAATACATGTTCTGACACTTTTGTGTCTCGTTCCAGAATCATAGAGGTTATTGCAAAATCAATAGGAAGCACACCATCATCGGCAAGAAGGGCTGCAATACGACAACATTTTTGAGGATCCATTAAAAACATGAACTAGCCTCCTTCTCTGGCAGGCTCTGAAGAAGAGCGAGATCGGGGAAAAAATAATAGGTGGCATTACCCCTTAAAAAAAGATAAAAGGCTCCACCAAAGGATAGAGAGAACTCCCTTCTATCGCACTGGGCTAGATATCTCTTTAATGCCTCCGTATAGATTGCTGCCTGTAAAAAATAGCCTTGCTCTTGCATGACCGCTTTCATCTTATGATCGGAATAGTAGGAAGGATCTTTTCCTAGGTAGTTTGTTTTCCAATCGATGATATAAAACTTGTTATCAAAAAGAAAAATAGCGTCAATAAACCCTTTCATCATGTGCCCATCGATCTCAAAGGCAAATTCCATTTCGAGAAAAAAATCGGTCGACGGAATATCCGAAAGACAAAATGAGGAAAAGTTAGATAATAAAGGAGCTTGTATTGTTTGTCTTACCCTATCACAAATAACATCTTCAAATGGAGCTAGCATACCGACTTTTGTATGCTCATGGACAAGTTGCCTAATACCCTCAGGGTCATAGGGGTGATGAAAATCCTCCTTTATGACCAGCTCCAGAATACGATGTAAAATGATTCCTGTTTCAGCGCCAAGTGGTAAAATAGGATCTACTGCATCTTCGATAGATTCCATCGAGCTTGCGCCTCCACTCTCTTTCTGATGTATAGCGCTAAAAGATAACGTTTTTTTGGAGGCAAAAGATCGTGAAAAAGGCTCTAAAAAAACTAAATTCTTTTCTTTATCGTTTGTGCTCGGAAAGAGAGGATAGCTCTGTTTATCCTGTAACAAAGAGTATCCAATAGACCCCTCTATCGATATTGTCTCTAAATGGTCAGCAAGCGTCTGTGCAGAAAGCTCATGAATCTGCTCATAGGCTTGCATAAGATCGAACCTTTCTTTACTAAAACTCTGACATAGTAGCTCTATGGAAGACGCGCAGGATAGATCAACAGGCTTTTTATCTAAATTAATGGCTATAGGAATATATACCCTGTTTTTTGCTCTTGTAAGGGCCACATAAAGATGTCTCATCTTTTCCGCATCAGCCTCTAAAACAGAATCGATGCAGCTGTTTTTAGACACATCCCATTTTTCCAGTGTTGGTACTCCCTCGTTATTGGTCTTAATAATCTCTTCGACAGACACCGAGCGAGAGACCAGACCTAAAGCAAATACCATATCGAATTCCAGCCCCTTACTGGCATGAATGGTCATGATAACCACTTGATCTTCTTCTGATTCTGCTGAAACCTTTAAGGCTTCATCCTCCGGATCTAAGTAGACAAGATTCTTATAAAAAACGTAAAAACTACCCACGGAAAACAGATCAATAGATGGATCGTCTTGTATGATTTGCAGCAGCTGGCGCACTTCAAAATAAAGGGATGGATTCTGTCTTGCTAAAATATCTTCTTCAATCGAATAAAGACTGCCATTCCAACGGCTGGCTAGAAAATCAGAAAAAAAAGCGCCCCATCCCTTTTTTGTGATACGCTGCCTTGCTGTTGCAAAAAACCGTTTGGCAGATTGTAGGCATTCGAGTTCCATTCCCCCGATAAGGTCATGGGCCTGCATCCCGATAAAAACTCCCCCTAATACTTTTTTCAAAGCTCCTGCATCCTCATTACTGATGACGCAACGTATAAGGTCGTAAATGGCAAGGTAGGCAATCGACTCATCTATGACAAAAGATCTCTTAACGGAGCAAGGAACATCCCTTGTATTAAGAAAACCTTCGATGCGTCCTGCCTGAAAACGATCGCGTACTAGGATTGCAAACTGACCAAATCGAATCCCTTCCTGACAGTGCATCCTCTTCATCTCTGAAACAATAAAAGGGAAGATCTGCTCTTCTTCGAGCTGTAGTGATGGCCATTTTTTTCCTCTACCTAAAGAGCCTTCAGCGATAAAAAAATGAACTGATCCCCTATCGTGCTTTTCTTGCTTGCTTGGGAAAGGTTCTTTAGCTCTTACCGCTCTTACCTCTAGTGACTGCTTGGCCAAAGGCAAGGGCATCCAATCTCTGGCAATATTTTTTGTAAACAAAGTATTCAGTGCTTGCACAAGAGATGGATCGGAACGGAAGTTGGTATCAAGAAAAAGGCGATGCTCAGGTCCAAGAGTATCCATTGCCTCAAGATAGGTATACACATCAGCATTTCTAAATGAATAGATCGACTGCTTAGGATCTCCTACTAGATAAATCGTCTTACCCTCTGTCGTAGGGTGCAGAAAGATCCTTTTAAAAATTTCCCATTGCAGAGGATCTGTATCTTGAAATTCATCGATGATACCGATCCTATATTTTTTCGAGATCTTTTCTTGTACAGAAGTTTTTTGCAAAGCATCGACCATCTTACGCAGCAGGTCATCGGGAGAAAAACTCTCTTGGTAAAAATAAGAAGTCTTCCACTTATCGATACAATCCTTGACAATCCGGAGAAAATTAAGCTCTGCATCTGCTGCTTGCTGCATAATTGGCAGGATAGCCTGACATATATCTTTAAATAGGCAAGGATCATGGAGAGCAATCTTTTTTGGATCCTTGCCTTTTTTTAGATTGTCTTCACAGAGCAGTTCTAAAAAAGAGTCTTTCAAGCCAATCCAATGATCAAACTCGTTATAAGAAATCCCCTTGCTTTGCAAGATGTAAAAAAATGCTAAGCCTTGCTCAATATGGGCCGGCTTTATTCTCTTATACAAAGGGAACAGAGCCTCTAGATCTGATATAAAAAAGGATTTATCTAGATTATACCGAGAAACCACCTCTTCGATCTTCTTATTACAAAGTACAAGAAGAGAGGAATAATCTACTGTCGGCTCAATAAAAACCTGTCTTTCTATCCAAGAAATGACCCTTTTAATCACCCCTTTGATGCCACTTGAGGACAAGGAAATCAGCTGGGCAATTTGAGAGGGGCTATACCGACTGCTATCTAAGCCTGCACGAAAAAAGTCTTCTACAACCTGAAAGATTTGGGTCGAATGAGCCATAGAATCAATAGGATCCATATCAAAAAACGAGCCTACTTCAAAGGCAAACTCTGAGAGCATCTTATGGCAAAAGCCATGCAAAGTAAAAATCGAGGCCTGATCAAAATGACAAAGAGCCTCTTCTATTTTTCTTTGGGCTGAAAAAACGGCATGATCTCCTTGCTGGAAGATCGGTTGGAGATAATCAGGGCCGTCACGGCCTATCTGTAGTAATAATAGGGTCTTTACCAGGTTGCGACGCAACCTCACCTTTAGCTCCCTTGTGGCAGCTTTTGTGAAGGTGACAATTAAAATTTGATCAATCGTTAAAGGATCTGCTGACTCTAAAAGAGCACGTACGGCTATATGCTCTATAGCAAACGTTTTGCCAGTGCCCGCTGAGGCTTCTAAAAAAAAGCGGCCAAATACTTCAGTGTTCCTGTCTAATACTTGAAAACGTCTCATTGCCCGATACAACCATTAAGAATACCTTGGTGCATCGTAGCAAACGATCGCTTTCTCTTCCTTAGAAAGAAGCTTTTGCCTTAAAAGATCTCCTCCAATGAACGGCACATATACTCTCTATTTTAACCGTTACTTTATTCCAACTGGAATAAAAGGAATCAGGGTAATTGGCCTATTGAGGGAGCAGCTTCATAGGAAATTAAAGGTTCATCCGACAAATGCGTGCCTTCTCATAGGGGAATGGCTTAAAGCTCGATGCTCCACTTTTTTCGTGAAAACTTCTCAAATAATTTACTTAGCATCTATCGATAGAAAT
>CAMDPQ010000079.1 GCA_945905275.1 Chlamydia trachomatis | reverse complement strand
CCACCGAATAGAAGAGAGTTAAAAAGGGGTTCTAATGACCCGTTAATCTGACAATCGAGGTCGATCCAAAGGCTAATATCGAATGGGGATTGCAAGAGAGTAAGCGGTTTTTTAAACCAGGCTGAACGAACAGACCAAAAACCTTTTCCCATCCGATTTTCCCATTTCTCTTTTTGTGTGCAAGGGATTGTCTGGTCATCTAAGGCCACTGATTCATTTAATTTGATGTGCTGCCCTTTTTCCCTGCACCAAGCAATTCCCTTAGGGGACATTCCAAAATCAAAGCAAGCGACAGGGTGGGAGTTGTGTTGGGAATAATGATCCCACCACCAAGGAAGAAGCCATTCTTGTTTCTGATCACAGCCTATAATCACACCTTGATGATCCATGAGCAACCTTCTGATAAAGAATAGTAGTTATACATATCCAGAAAAAGATATCTTATGAAAGGAAAAAAGGGATAGAAAGGTGAAAAATAGTATAAGAGACCTTATCTGGTAACCCATAAACTCCCTTGTTCGTTTTGGGTAAATGAGTTTGCTTGCTTCATTTAGAAGAAATCCATACAGTGCGATTAGATCATTCATTAGCCTGGGGTGTATTTTTTTATGTCTTCAAAACCTATGCAGTCACCAAGCCCTCGTAATCATACAACGCATCATGTTATTAAGGATATTGCAGATAGGCTGCGTCCCCATCTGATTCGTCTGAATGAAAGCCCAACAGATAAATGTGGGCAATCTCAGTTATATCTTCAAGTTATAGAGGAAATATTATCTGTAAAAAAACAGGTGACCAATCAAGATAGCCTCTGTGCTATTCATAATGCGATTAATCAATTAGAAAAAGCGATTGAACTTACAAATAAATCGGCATTAAATGAAGAGATTCTCTGGCATCTGCAAGAGGTGATGGCTTTTTTATTTAGAGTCCAAAATCTTCCCAGTTAGTTTCACGTCTGAGATCCTTGATAAAGAAGAAAGTGTCTGATTATTGAGACGAGGCGCGAGCCGCTAGCAAGGGTGGCTCGCAGAGGTTATCATGTCTATCTAATACCACAACAAAGGTAGCAAGATCCGTTTGTTATCTGTTTCTCCTGCCTGCTGAAGAGATTTAGACCGTCTCTAGGCTTGATAGCTCTTGTTTATTTCTGTATACGGCTTTTATTAGGTTTTTCCAGCTTGTACTTCCTGCTGTTAAAATATCAGCCTCGACGACCTGAGGCTTGATCCTCATTTGATCTGCAAATTTCGTTGTATATTTGGATAGGGTATGTTCTCCATTGTCAGATGCGCTTTTAAGTATTTTGGAGAATGCTTCCAGAAATTTGTGTCGCTTTGATAGGTCTTCCATGATTTTGGTAAAAAGGGTGAAGTTACTAGGATCCTCAAAGATTTCCAGAATCAGTCGTAAAGGGTGAACCTGTGTTAAAGTCTGCGTACGGCTTAGGAATAAGAGTTGGTTGCTTGAGTAATATCTTAACATAGATGTGAGTTTGTTTTTATTATCTTGATCAATAGAAAAGTCCAGAGGGCCTTGTTCTGTGCTGAACTCATCTCCGATTAGGCTTTGTTCATCGGCACTTCTGTGAGAAGAGCTGGAGCTTGCGGCTGTGGATTGAGCTCTTTCGATACTATGATTCACTACCGTCTGGGTGAACTCATCCCATTTTCCTTCTTCGATAGATAAGTGTGGAATGGAGGGGGTAATGTCCAGGCTTGCCGCAAAGTCATTAATAAATCGGATAAGCTGACCTTCACGATGTTGCCGCTTTAATCGTTCTGTCAGATCTCTTTTAAAGTGCTCCCAAATAAGACCGCTTGCTCTTTTTTGGAGTAGACTCAGGTTGAGAAGGCTCTCAGGCTGTATCAGCATGTGCTGTAAAGATTTTAAGGGGTGTACATGATCAATGGTTTGTCCTTTTTTGCGAATCCCTAACGTCGAGGTGAAAAGGGTTATGGGATCGGCTGTTGCAAGGCATGTAACGAGTTCATCGATGATCGCTTTTTCATGGGCAAATAAAGATAAAGACGCGAAATCCGCAGCGTCAGCTGGATTTTGATTGACCTGTCTTGGATGGTTTGCCGCCGCTGTTGTTACCGCTTGGCTTGGTCGGGCTTCTGCCCTTTCTTCTCTGCTGAAAAACTGCAGCATTTGGTCTAATAGCTCAAGGGCTTTTAGACCGATAAAACCTGCGCTAACGACCAGGGAATCGATTATTTTATTCAATATCGAGTTCCAGGATGAGGGTGAACTCTCATGAGAAGAGGATAGGGAAGAAGCGCTTTGGATTATCGGTGCAGCACTCCTAGGGGTTGGGGGTGGTGATTCGTGGCTTATAGTGGATGATCGATGGATGCGATTGGATGGACTGAACATAGATTACCTCCAGTAAAAGATTTTTTGATGAAGTATTATTAAAAACTTAACTTGATATTAATGCAATCTGAAAAAAGATTGTGATTTTTTTTGGGGCAATACAGAAATAATTGCTGGTCTTTTTGCAGATAAAAAACAGCGCTCTCCATCGATCCTATCGTCTGCCCTGCAGTCAACTCGAATGCAGGGTGGTAAAAGATAGTCTTTTAGATATAATATAATTTTATTATTATTGTTTTTTAAAAAGATTGATTAATTTGATTATTATTTGTTATAATAATCAGGGAAAACTAATTAATTTGATGGTGTTATGATGAAAGATATATTTTGGCTGCATAAAACCCCTGGATTCTGGAGTCGATTGGCTGCGAGATGCATTGATTATTGTTTGTTTTATATCGTTGCGACATATCTGTCTCTATTTCTGCCCTTTTATATTGAAGAAATATATTACCTTCTTTTTGCTGTGCTTTTACCCCTAATATGGATCCCTATTGAAGCCTTTTGCATGGCTCGATGGTCTACTACGCCAGGTAAGAAACTTTTTGGTCTTCAGGTCAGAACTCATATTGGTGGCAAGCTGCCTTTTTGGTTGTGCTTAAAAAGAGCTGGTTTATGGGGTATACGCCCTGGAGTACTTAAGCAGAAAACAATTGGCATAAAAAGAAAGCTTGTCGGGTATGTTGTCTTATTGGCCTCTATCTTTGGAGCGGGGTTTCAACAGGAGTTATCTGATTTTTCTACTGGTTATGCAAAACATCAAACTGTCGATGGATGGATTGACTATAGCTCAGAAAAAGGGGGCTTTCGTGTTCTGTTTCCCACCGATCCACAAGAAGAATCTAAAATAATATCTCTGCCTGAACAGAATCGAAATTTAAACTATCATGAGCTTAAAAGCTTACAGAATAAGAAAATTTCTTATTCTGTAAGCTTTATGAAGCTTCCTAAAAAGTGGAAACTAGCTGGTAGTAGTCGTATTTTACAAGAGGCCCTTGATGGCATTGTTGAACATACCAGTGGGGCTAAACTCCTTACTAAGTCCTTTGCGAAATATCAATCTTATCGCGCTCTTGATTTTCATATTACTCAAGATGGAGAGGAGATTCAAGGTAGGTTGATTATGGTTGGAACCACTTTGTATCGTTTGACTGTTACCTATCCTCCATCCTATGCGAATCAGTTACAGCATCAAGAGTTTTTAGATTCTTTTGAGCTACAGTCTTAGAGTTTCTTGATCCAAAAGGAACAGTCTTTTTCTGAGGCTGTTCCTTCTTCAAAACTCTTCCATTTCAACGATAATGTAAGCTCTTTATGATGGGTAAAGCCTCTTTTTCTCCAAAAATCATCGAGTGGGTAAAAATCTAAGGGCTTTAGCTCTTCATCTTCTGGTCTATCCTTCATAAAAAAACAAGCATGTTCAAACCCTAAGGTTTTTGCATGTTCTTCTCTAATTTCATAGAAATGATGACCCACTCCTCTGCTACGATAAGCTTTGAGTAAAAGCGCTTCTCCAAAGTGATAGTAGTGGGAGAGATCAAATTGATGAAGTCTAAACGGTTGCTGAATCGCTAGATCTTCTTCTTGTAATGGGATGCCTGTTGCAGCTCCAATCACCTTGGATCCTTCAAATACAATGGTTGCAATGGATTGTTCAGATAAGAGGTATTTTTTCAGAATCTCTATTTCTTCTTCGATGTAGGTGTCACAGAAATAAGGGTACTCTCGAAAGACCTCTACGCTCAGGCGTGCAATACAGGAGAGATAGGGCTTGATCATATGGCCTGTAAACGTTCGAATGGTAAGTTCAGTTAGCAGCATGAGATAATTTCCCCCTTCGATTTAATCTGTTGTTACGGTTAAGATTCTACTTTGGTATAGGATGTCCACCAGCAAAACGGGTGGGTTTTAATGTGTTCTTAACATAATGAAGGGCGTAAATTATGGCAAAGTTATATTTTAGGCATGGTACTGTAGGGAGTGCAAAAACGTTAAATCTTCTGGCCGTTGCGCATAACTATAGGCAGCAGGGAAAAAAAATTCTGCTCTTTAAACCAGATCTGGATATCCGTTTTGGCAAATCCCAGATCCGCTCTCGTGCAGGTTTGGAAATGGTAGCTGATTTACTGATCGGTCCAAATACTGATTTATTAGATCTCGATTTTGGCGAGATAAGCTGCATTTTAGTCGATGAAGTGCAGTTCATCGCGGCGCGACATATCGACCAGCTTAGGGAGATTACCTTAAGCAAACAGATTCCTGTTATTTGTTATGGACTGCGCACAGATTTTAGAACGAAGTTGTTTGAAGGGTCTTTGCGGCTCATGGAGCTTGCTGATGCGATTGAAGAGGTCAAGGCAACGTGTTACTTCTGTAATAGCAAATCCATTTTAAACTTGCGTCATGTAGATGGAGTGGCTTGTTTTGACGGACCTGTCGTTCAGCTCGGTGCGGAAGAAAAGTATTACCCAACCTGTTATCGCTGTTATAAAGAGCAGCTGGTAAAAAGCCAGGAGATGGCTCTTACTGGAGTAAGGTAGGCTATATCTCATCCCTTAGAATCTTTTCTCGATATTTACGCATCAGTTCTACCATAAAGTGTAGGTTGTGGATGGTGGCGAGGGTAAGGCCTGTTATTTCATTAGCTTTAAATAGGTGATGTAGATAGGCCAGTGAAAATTTTTGACACGTGCCGCAGGTGCAACCTTCTTCTGCCGGGCCAAAATGGGTGGCGTGACTTGCTTTAGTAATCTTTAGATTGCCTTGAGAGGTGAGAAGCATACCATGACGTGCTGCCCTTGTCGGATAGGAACTATCGAAGGTATCTACACCTAAAGGTACGCACATGTCAATCGACTCAAGATCCCCAATTCCTAGTAGGTGGTTAGGCTTGGATTCTGGCAAGCGAGGCATAACGGCAGAGAGCATAGTGAACATTTCTTGTTTAGTTTTTCCCAGGCTCCCGCCGATAGAAAATCCGTCATAATCCCAAGAAGTGAGCTCATCGCAGCTTATTTTTCGCAGTTCGGGATCCACTCCCCCATGAATGACGGCATAAAGGGCTTGGTTGTTGGGGTTTTGTTTGTGGGCGTCGAGGGATCGTTTTTCCCACCGATGCGTTCGTTCTAGGGATTTTTTTAGTAGGGTAGGATCGATATGATAGGGAGGGAGCTCATCAAAACAGATCATGATGTCTGCTCCGAGATCTTTTTGGGCTCCGATCGATGTCTCTGGGGTAAGAAGCATCTTACTGCCATCGCGGTAGGAACGGAAGATAACACCATCTTCGGTGATTTTTAATACCATGCCATCTGATTTTTTACTGCCACGACTCTTAAGCTCATCAGCCACAGATCCGTAAGCCAGGCTGAAGACTTGAAAGCCTCCAGAGTCAGTGATAATAGGGGCGTTTCTTTGGATAAATTTATGCAGGCCACCGACTTTGCGTATTACCTCTGTGCCTGGTTGAAGCATCAGATGGTAGGTATTACAAAACATCAGCTGCAGACCCATAGATTCGACAAGGGTGTTGTCTAGTGTTTTAAGTGTGCCGTGAGTGCCAACGCCTACAAAATTAGGGGTATCTATGACGCCATGTGGTGTGTGGATTTTAGCCACGCGTGCGCGGGATTTTTTTGATGTATGAATCAGCTCAAAAGAAAAGTAGGTCATGAAGCACGCTCTATAGGGTGGGGGAATATTTTTTTGTAAAACCCAAGTAAAGGGATAGAGGATAGAATAATCAGCACTTTGATCATCGAGCTAACTAAGATAATAGCAAATAGGCTTTCAACAACACCATAAAGACCTAGGAAGCTAAATAGTAAGGTGTCCAGCAGCTGGGTAGCTATGAGAGAGCTGGTACTCCTAATCACCAGGGGGCTATCAGGCCATCTTCTTTTAATCCATCCAAACAGCCGAATATCGATTTGCTGTACAATCCAAAAAGAGGTGAGGGAAGCGAATAAAATTCTTGGAGCGCAGCATAGGATCGCCTCATAGGAGGTGTGCATATGATCGTGGATACTTGGGTTGTATAAGAGATGGATTTTGGCCATAACAGCAAAGATCGCCATAAAATAAAAGCAGGTAAGCGCTGTTTTTTTTGCAGTACCTACTCCGAAGTATTCTTGTAAGAGATTTAAACTTAAGATGCCACTTACCGCATATACATCGCTGCAGGTAATTGTAAGGGAAAAACACTCCATTTGTTTCAGAACGAATAAATTGGCAAGTAGCCCTTGGATGCATATCCAAGCGATCAGGCTGCTTTTTCCGATTTTTAAAGCTCCGAATGTGCACAATAAAACAACAAGGATATGTATAAAAAAATAGGTTTCATTCATTGTAATTTGAAAATGCAATAAAAATTAGATCGATTTTACCTGCATATGGTTTTCTCGTACAGGAGAATCGCCCTTTGAATCTCAAGGTGTATAAAAAGTTAAAATGTTAAATGTGCCTTTTTAAGCCATTAAAAACCCTAGTGGTCCTTCCCAAAAGTCCTTAACACCCTCCTCCCATTGAATGGAAAGAGCCCTCGATAACCTCTTTATTGAGAGATTTTGGCGGTCTCTAAAATAGGAAGATGTGTACTTAAAAGATACCAGAATGGAACAGTTGTCAGCACTGGGATTAGGTTTGTATATGGCGTTTTATAACGAGGAAAAGACCTCATTAGTCTCTCGAGAATAAAACACCTGAAGAAATGCATGTTGCCGCATAGTCGGGGCTCTGCTCCCATGCCCCCGGCAAAGCGGAGCCCCTTTGCAAACCCTTCTAAAAAATTGAAGGAAGTGTTAGGTAGTAAAAAAGTGAAATGTAAGTAAATTTTAATAGTAAAGTATTCGATTTAGAGATGGTTTTTTACTCTTT
>CAMDPQ010000078.1 GCA_945905275.1 Chlamydia trachomatis | reverse complement strand
CGATTAAAGAAGCCCTTAGACTCCTCACTTAGATCCTTGGGCCCAATATTATGGCAACTAAACATTTCCCTATGTAGAACTTTTAATCACACCCAGCTCCAAGCTAACAAAAGATTTGCAAATATACCTCTGACTCCAACATGATGTGCTCTATTTGCACCCCACTATTCTATGGACTCAATCTCCGGCTATATAGAAAACATCGTTTACACTGAGACTGATAGCGGGTTTACGGTAGCACGCTTTAAAATCCCCTCCCAAAAAGACGTTATTACGATCACAGGCCCCCTTCCTTCGGTGCAACCAGGAGAAACCCTTAGTTGCCAAGGGATTTGGAAAATCCACCCTCAACATGGGCGGCAGTTTGAGGTCCAGTCCTTTGAGACGAAAGCTCCCTCCGACCTCCTGGGGATTCAAAAATATCTAGAATCAGGCATGATTAAAGGAATAGGTCCGATTTATGCGGAAAGAATCGTTAAAACCTTTGGGATTCACTCACTCAAAATTATCGATGAAACCCCAGAGCGCTTGACTGAAGTCCCAGGCATCGGCGATAAAAGAATTGATAAAATTACATCGTGTTGGCAGGAGCAAAAAGCGATTCGCGATGTCATGGTATTTCTAAGGGGTCATGGCGTAAGCCCAGCTTACGCACAGAAAATATATAAGGCCTATGGAGATCAAAGCATTATTAAAGTGCAAACCAACCCTTATGCGCTTGCAAAAGAAATCTTCGGCATAGGATTTAAGATCGCAGATGGAATAGCGCAAGGAATCGGTATCGCCTTATCCTCCCCCTTAAGGATCGATGCAGGCATAGAGCATCTACTCTGGGAACTCAGCAATGAAGGGCATACCTGCTTTCCAGAAACTGAACTTGTCGTCCAAGCAGAAACTATTCTCCAAGCTAACTCCTCTTTGATTCAAGAAAGAATAGCTCAACTTCTGCAAAATGGCTCCTTAATGAAAAAAGAGGCCCGTATTTGGGTAAAACCTCTTTACCTGGCTGAACTAGGTATCGCAAGAGAACTATGCAGAATAGCGCAAGCTCCCTGTAGACTCCGTGATGTCCACCAAGAGAAAGCTCTGCTATGGGCCCAAGAAAAACTACATATCACCCTAGCCTCCGAACAGATCGATGCTGTCAAACAAGGCCTCTGCGCAAAACAGCTGATTATTACAGGAGGACCCGGTACCGGAAAAAGCACCATTACCAAAGCTATTTTACGGATTCTTGAAAAAATTACATCGAGTATCTTACTTGCAGCACCAACAGGAAGGGCTGCCAAAAGAATGACAGAGATCACCGGTAATAAGGCCTTTACTATACACAGCCTACTCGAAATGGATTTTACAACAGGTAAATTCAAAAAAAACCGGGAAAATCCGCTCAAATGCGAACTGATCTTAATCGATGAAGCGAGCATGATTGACACTCTACTCATGTACAATTTATTGAAGGCCATACCTTCTGAGGCCCGGGTTATTTTTATTGGCGATATCGACCAGCTACCTAGCGTAGGACCTGGTAACGTGCTTAAAGATATCATTATCTCAGAAAAACTAGCTATCATCTGTCTCAAGCAAATTTTCCGGCAAGCAGCGCACTCAAAAATTATTGTTAACGCCCATAGAGTAAATCAAGGCCTTTTTCCTGATACCTTTCCGAGTCCTCACAGCGATTTCCTTTTTATCGAAAAGGAAACCCCTGAGGAGATTTTAGAATCTATTGTAGAACACGTAGTCTCTATCATCCCCCGCAAATACAAATTCCATCGCTTCGAAGAAATTCAAGTCCTCTCACCCATGAAGCGTGGTACCATTGGAGGAGAAAATCTCAATACTGTCTTACAGCAAAAGATGAATCCTCAGCCCCATCCCCTGATTCGCATGGGCAGGTCTTTTCATGTAAATGACAAAGTGATGCAGATCCGGAATAATTACCAAAAAGAAGTATTTAATGGCGATATCGGCAAAATCGCAGAGATCGATCTAGCGGAACAGTCTATTAAAGTCCTCTTTGATGGGAAAATCATCCCTTATGAATTCCATGAAATGGATGAATTAATGCTCGCTTACACAGTCTCGATTCATAAATACCAAGGTAGTGAATGCCCGTGTATTATTATACCGATTCATACATCACATTTTAAGCTACTTAACAGAAACCTGCTCTATACAGGGATCACAAGAGGAAAACGACTTGTGATCTTAATAGGCTCTAAAAAAGCTCTTGCAATGGCTGTGCGTAATGAAGAAGTGAAAAAAAGGCATACGGGACTGAAAGATAGAATACAGGAACTTTTCTCTTAGAAATACGGACAGGTACCCGGCCCGTATTCCGATTAACTCACGCTAACACCTGGAGGAGCTAGAAGGAACTGGGGAAGATCAACACCCCCATCCTGCATAGCTGCAAGGACCATACCCTGACTTTCGATACCCATAAGAGTTGCGGTTTTAAGATTAGCGACAACTAAAATCTTGCGACCCACAAGATCTTCTATATTCTGCATCCGCTCACCAATCCCTGCGATGATCGTACGGGATTCAAAACCTAAATCAACAGAAAGCTTGAGAAGTTTTTTACTTTTAGCCACTCTTTCAACATGGAGTATCTTCGCAATACGGAAATCTATTTTTCTAACATCTTCAAAAGAGATCTCCGGCTTCACAGGATCATATGAGGGCTTTTCTAAAGACTTAGATAAAGCTTTCATCGTCTCGAGTTCTTTTTGCACCTGCTCATCTTCTACTTTAGCGAAAAGGATTTCAGGTTTTGGCAGGGTAGTACCCGGCTTTATTGTATTCTCTATAACCTGTTTCCAATGCTGCAAAGATAAATCAGAGGTATTACCAAGCATCTGCCAGATCTTTTGAGCGCTTGACGGGATGATCGGACAAGATATCAGAGCAAGAATCTTAATCGCCTGGATACAACAAAATAAAGTGGTAAGCATCTCTTGTTGTTTTTCTGGAACCTTTGCTCCCTGCCATGGTTTTTTAGCATCAAAGTAGGCATTACTGACTTGAGCAAGCTCCATGATCAGCTGTGAGGCTTTTCGCACATGATAGTTCTCATAGGCCGCTGCGGCCTGATCTGCAATATGATAGACCTTTTCGATAAACTCAACATCGCAGGCCAAAAATGTCGCAGGCTCCGGCACAGATCCACCTGACTGTTGCTGGATAAATACAAGCACACGGTTAACAAGGTTGCCATATTTACCCAGAAGCTCTGCATTACAGCGTAGCTGAAAGTCTTTCCATGTAAATTCAGAATCTTGACTCTCGGGGGAATTAGCAGCGATTGCATACCGTATTTGATCAGCAGAATACTTGCTAAAGAAGGTCTCTAAATCGATATACCAACCCTCTGACTTACTGAACTGCTTGCCTTCTAAATTGTAAAATTCATTAGCCGGCAAGTCATCTACGAGCTTTAGGGGCTGATTTTGACCCATGGTCATCGCTGGGAAAAAGACAGCATGGAAAGGGATATTATCTTTTCCTATAAACTGCACCAGTTTCGTTTGAGGATCATGCCAATATTTCTTCCAAGCATCGATAGAACCCTGTTTTTCAGCCCACTCTTTCGTAGCAGAAATATAACCGATGGGAGCATCAAACCAGACATATAACACTTTTCCTTGCGCACCGGGAAGAGGAACAGGAACCCCCCAATCTGAATCTCTTGTAATAGCTCGAGGCTTTAAATCATCGACATAAGCTTTTGCGAAATTGATAACATTAGGCTTCCACTGTTTACCTGCCATCCACTGCATTAAAGGCTCTTTAAATCGATCAAACCGCAAAAACCAGTGAGTAGTCTCTTTTCTTATCAGAGGGGAAGAAGTCAGCTTCGATGTGGGATGCAGAAGGTCTGTCGCTTCATAACTTGCACCGCAAGACTGACATTCATCGCCACGGGCTTTATTAAAGCCGCATTTCGGGCATGTCCCTTGGACATACCGATCCGCTAGAAACCGTTGTTCAGATGCAGAAAATAATTGCAGAGTCTCCTTTTTTTCAATATACCCATTATGTAATAGGTCTAAAAAAAACTCCTGGACTACAGAGACGTGACCTGGCCAGGTCGTTCGGGAATAATGATCGAAAGAAATCTGGATCTTATCAAAAAAATCTTTATTCACTTTATGAAAAAGGTTCACATGCTCTTGGGGGGTTCTACCTGCCATTTCTGCGCTTAATGTAATGGCGATCCCATACTCATCAGAACCACAAATATATAGGACATCATTCCCTTTTAATCTCTGAAAACGAGCATAGCAGTCCCCCGGAAGGTAGGCCCCAGCAATATGACCAAAGTGCAATGGGCCATTCGCATAAGGAAGAGCTGCTGTGATAAGAACCTTTTCTTTCATCTTTCTACTCTGATCCCGATTCCTCTGCATCCTCTCTATCCATTCTTTTTAACTCTTCAAGATAGTCAGGTGTCGGATTTTTTCTAATCTCTTCTAAAAGACCATCTAAAGTGACTTCATGGCCTGAGCGAATGAGGTACGTTCCAAGACGGATCGCATAATTTGCCAACTCGAAATTATTTTTAAAAATGCCTCTTAGTTTCTCATGAGTTAACTGATCTCTGATAAACATAAATGTCTCCTATAAATGTAAATTTCTCGTTTTGTGCTCTTCGGCAATCACAATGCTACGCAGAACACCGTACGCCAATAATAAATCCTTATTGACCACTAAATAATCATAAGCGCAAGCAAGCTCCATTTCATGGGATGCCCATGACAATCTTTCCTCAAGAGTCTGGGCATCCTCTGTATTTCTTTTGATCAGACGTTCTTTTAACTCTTCTAACGAAGGGGGAGTTAAAAAAATGTACGTTGCTTCGAACTCTTCTTGTTTAAGGTTCATTGCTCCCTGGGTATCGATGACAAGAACAACATGATTACCTATCATCTGCAAATCGCGCACATACTGCCGCGAAGTTCCATAATAATACCCGAATACTTCGGCATATTCCAGAAACTCGTTCTCTTGTATTTTACGCTCAAATTGATTCTTTGTTAAAAACCAATAATCTTGACCCTCTACTTCACCAAGCCTTGGAGGTCTTGTGGTACAAGATACACTTTCCACTACACAAGGAAACTCTTCCGTTAACATTCTGACAAGTGTGGTTTTTCCTGTTCCTGCTGGAGCGCTGATAATAAAAATCAGTCCTTGAGCGAGATTGCCTAAAAGTCTTTTAGCCATACTATTCTATATTTTGAACCTGTTCTCTAATCTTTTCGAGTTCCCCTTTCATTTGCATGCAAACAAGGGTCATTTCGGTCGTATCCGATTTTGAGCACATCGTATTTACTTCCCGATTCATTTCTTGCAAAAGAAAATCCATAGCTCTGCCTACGCTACGATCTTTAGAACTAAAAAGTGCATAAAACTGTTGCAGATGCGATGTAAGCCTTGTGATCTCTTCTGCGATATCGGTTTTTTCTGCATAAATCATGACTTCTCTTAAGATCCGATCTTCGTCAGAGGGATCGAGTACTTTCAGCTCTTGAATTCTCTCAATCAGTCTTTTTTTGTAATTCTGTGTACAGACAGGCGCATATTGCTCGAGCTCAGACAGCTTACCTTGGATATGAGAAAGGTATTTCTGTATTTCAATCCCTAAAACTCGTCCTTCCGCTTCTTTCATTAGTAAGTATTGAGTGAGCGCCTCTTGTACAGTCAGCATTAAATCGACTTGCAGTTCAGCTTCGTTAAAACTCATATCGCGCGAAACAACGACATCTCTCTGTCCTAATAAAAAAGCAAGACTTGCAATTTCGTTAGCAGGCAGATTTAACTCTTTTGCCACTTGCGCATAAAAAGATTGGACTGTTTTTAACTGCGCGACTTGCTGACTAATCAGCTCACGGGACAGACCCTCTTTCGAGAGAGAAACCTTCACAGTCACCTGGCCACGTTGAATATCTAAAGAGAGGGCCTTACGAATTTCAATATCAAATACTAAAAATTCTTTAGGCATTTGAATAGAAAGATCCAAAAACTTTCTATTCACTGAATGGATTTCTACATTCCATCTGCCGAGCGATGAGGCCTTAGAGCTACGACCGTAAGCCGTCATACTTTTAATCATGAATATATAGCCCAGTCCAATTGAATTAGCAAATATTTATACGTCAACAAATAGGCGCCTGTCAAGGTATTTACAGCCTCAGCAGACGAAATCAGCCACATGATCGGGATCTGCCCTATTAAACCACAAAATCACATAAAAAAAAGTATATTTGCCACCCCAGCCACGACAAGCACCAATAAGGGGATAACCTATGAAGATACAACCCCAGAAAAGACCAGATGGAGCCTGGTTTAGAAACCATCCAATAGGGATTTAATAGGCTCAAAGCTTTTGCGATGAATCGGACAGGGTCCAAGTATCTTCACTGTCTGCAGATGCAGCTTCGTCCCATAGCCCTTGTGCTTTGCAAAACCATAGCCCGGGTATTGCAGCTCATACAGCTCCATAAGCTCATCCCGAGTCTGCTTGGCTATAATTGAGGCAGCAGCGATCGAATGAGACAAGCTATCGCCCTTAATCACAGCTACAGAAGAATATCCCCAGGAAGGCAGTAAAGAACCATCAACCAAGACAAAATCTGGATAGACGGGAAGAGATTCGACAGCACGCCACATGGCTTTAAACGTAGCTTGTAAAATATTAATTTTATCAATCTCTTCGGCTTCAACAAGTCCAATACCGTATTGGATCTCAGGATGAGAGACTAAGGCCTTAAAAACAGCAGCTCTTTTTGCAGGAGTTAAGGCTTTACTATCATCCACACCGTCGATAATAAGCCCTTCGGGAATCATGCACGCAGCTGCAACAACAGGTCCTGCAAGAGGACCTCTACCTGCCTCATCAACGCCCGCAAGATGCTTATGCCCTTGAAGACGAGCCATCTTTTCATGTGTGAAGAAATCGTATTTTTCATGGAACATTGTCTCCCCCTCTGTTTTATTATATTCACAAAAAAGGGGGAAGAATGAGGGATTCAATCCATTGCAATCAAGAAGGAAATAAAAAAAATCCCTCAAAACCTTGAGGGATTTTCATGAAACCAAAATGAAGGCGAGCGCTGCTTATTGAGCAGCCTGCTTTGCTGCTCTAGAAGAGAGTATTCTCTTGTTAGAACCTATTAGTTCTTTCACTTTAGCAGCCTTACCAGAAACACCTCTTAAATAATAGAGCTTACCTCTTCTTACATCACCCATTTTGATCACTTCAATTTTTGCAATTCTTGGGCTATGGACCATGAATACTTTTTCCATACCGGAACCATAAGACACTCGGTAAATAGAGAATGTCTCAGAAAGGCAGCTACCCTTACGAGCAATTAC
>CAMDPQ010000077.1 GCA_945905275.1 Chlamydia trachomatis | reverse complement strand
ATCAAGACATTTGTTCCCTCGGCAGACTTCACAAGCCTCGGGCAAGAGCAAAAACCAATGGTATGATCATGCTTGAGGCCCAACCCTGTAAATGCATACAACCCATAATCTTCAGAGGCTACAGGATTATTAATCTGACGAACTAGAATCTTTCTGATATTATGCTCTTTCAACCATTCAAAACATCCAACATCTCGAGCAAGCTTCCAAATAACACCATGCCCGCCAGGACGCAGAAGGGGTTGCAAAGCCCCCCTAAGAGCCCACTGCCCGTGCTGATCCATGGTAGGCACGCAAGGCTGACAGAAGAAGAAAAAACTTTTTTCTTCTCGATTGAAAAAATTCCTATCCCTGCAAAGGGTCATAATCCTTTCGTGATTATTTTTCTCTGTGGATGTCATCATCGCAATAGGTAAAGTTAATTGCTTATGCTTAAACTTAAAATAAAGATATTCTTTGACTTGAACATCTCTGACCAGTCGTTCTAACAGAGTCATTCCACAGTAGTGCAAAGTGGCCGCAGGCAGAGACTGACCTGTGACTATGTCATATAGCTTTAATCGATCGGCAGCTCCTCCTACTGGGTAAATTTCAGCAACGATAGGTAGATTTTCGATACAACTATATATCCCCTCTTTTACCTCAGAGCTTAGATGACAAATATCGATCATTTTTGGTGCGTGATACATCGCCTCTACCCCATAGGCACGCTCCTGAGGCCTACACAAACACTTCATCATAGCTAGATGGTAGCCAACGACCCCTCCAATTTCCGCATAAAACTCTTCGACAATCAGAAGAGCATCGATGAGATCGCTGAGTCTTTTAGAACTATCTTCTCCCGTTAGATGCTGAGGATCCAAGACAGAATTGGCTTGTCCAATCGCTACCACAGATAGCAGAACATAGGCACGCTCGACCGGCAAATCCTGTAACACATCATGAACAAAAGAAGAGGAGGATAAATAGGCTATGACGACCGGATCGGCCGAGATATACTCATATTTTTCATGCCAGGTCAGAGCCTGTTTCAGCCCGTCAGTCAGAGGCTGTAGCCTATCCATATCTTCAGTAAGGACTGCACATGCCTCCATAACAAATGAGTTAGTGACCATAATTCCGCTACTTTGATAAAAAGAGGTTACATTGCCATGACACAGCGCTAAAACGCAAGAAAATGCTATCGCTATTTGACACAATATGACAAAAACTACGGCAGACAACGATTTTTTTTTGACTATAATATCCAGAGGAAGATACAACTTGTCTTTCGAGGAAATAATAATCACGTCCCTCGATCGTCCAGTCCAAAACTGAATACACTTTTGGAAAAGGACTTTATTGCAATTTTATAAGGAGAACCCAATGGCTAAAAAACAAGCAGCGCCCTCGAAATTTATGCAACCGATGAAAGTGAGTGATGATCTTGCAGAAGTTGTAGGAAAAGGCCCTATGCCACGAACAGAAGTTACCAAAAAACTATGGGACTATATTAAAAAAAATAACTGCCAAGATACTACAAATAAACGATTTATCAATCCAGATGACAAACTTTCTAAAGTGATTGGAAAAAAATCTATTAACATGTTTGAAATGACAAAGCTTGTAAGCGCCCACCTATCCTAACCGAACCCTGAAGGCAGAGTGCAGTTTTTTACTGCTTTCTGCCTGATTTTGCTGTATACTTCGTTCATAAATAACTCCATTGTATTATGAAATATTTTATCTCCGCCATTCTACTAGCCGGGGGCCGCGGATCCCGCTTTGCCTCAGAGCTGCCCAAGCAGTTCCTTCCACTTGGAACTAAGTTAATCGTACACCATAGCCTAGAGCTCTTGTTAAACCATCCCCTGATCGATGAAATCATTATTGTCTGTGCAAAAAACCACCAAGAATATTTCTCTAACTACACAAGCGAAAAAATCCGCTTTGCACCTCCAGGCGATACCAGGCAGGGCTCTGTCAGAGAAGGGCTGCTCAGAGCCTCCCCTGACGCGCAATTCCTCTGTATTCATGACAGCGCACGACCCCTGGTGCAACAAGAAGATCTAGACCTCGTAATCGAAGAAGGGGTCTTATGGAAAGCTGCAGCACTGGGTACTTTAGTGAAAAACACGATTAAACAAGTAGATCGCGACGGTATTGTGATGAAAACCGTAGAGCGAGACATGCTATGGGAAGTGCAAACGCCACAAGTGATCTCTGCCCCTATCTTATGGGAGGGCCTGGCATATGCTAAAGAGCATAACATCACAGCCACCGACGACCTCTCCTTAGCAGAATGCTTAGGCTATCGATGCAGAATTGTTGCCGGCAGCGAGCGCAACATCAAAATCACCACTCCCGATGACATGACTGTGGCTCTATCCTTTTTAGATAAGATGTATGCCCAAGTATAAAATACGCATTGCTTATGATGGCACAGGGTTTGGTGGCTGGCAGAGCCAGAGCAACAGTCTCTGCATCCAAGATATCTTAGAACAAGCTCTAAGCACCATACTGAGAATAAAGACTTCGATTACCGGGTCCGGAAGGACAGATGCGGGAGTGCACGCTTCAGGGCAAATCGCCCACTTTACAGCAGTCACACCAATCCCTATCGATAGGGTACTACACTCGCTCAATGGAATGATCCCTAAAGAAATTAGGGTGCTAGAGATGTCTCTCGTACCAGAGTCCTTTCATGCTCGTTTTAGCGCCACGGGAAAAATATATCATTACCATTTACACCTCGACCCGATTACCGATCCTTTTAGACTCAAATACGCATTCCATGTTCGCCATCGAGTCGATCTCCCCTTGATGAAAAAAGGAGCTAACTACTTCATCGGCACGCATGATTTTACCTCCTTTGCCAACCAAAAAGGGAAGGAGGCTGCAGATAAAGATAGGGTGCGCACGATCTCTCGACTGGACATAATAGAAGAGGAAGGGGGTATCAGACTGGAATTTGAAGGAAGTGGTTTTTTGTATAAAATGGTCAGAAATATCACAGGAACCTTACTGGAAGTGGCCGGGGGTAGACGGACACCGGAAGAGATACCTCTCATCCTTGCCGCAAAAAACAGAAAAATGGCCGGCAAAGCGGCAGATTCTCACGGCTTATTCCTTATGCAGGTACATTACCCAGTCGATAGGAGATCGCTTAACGAAGGGAACACAGGGGCTCTAGCAGTCCTAAGCTGCTGCTGAAAATCATTGCTAAGAACACTCGATATCACAACACCTGGCACGCCGGCTGCAACAAGAGCGCTATAACCACGCCATGTATCTTCAAAACCGATCGCGCAATCCCCTGGCTGCGCAAGCTCCTGCAAAGCCCTCAGATACCCATCTGGAGCAGGCTTAGGGTTTGTATAGTCTTCTCGCGTAAGCCAGAGGGGAATACCAAGCAACAGGGGCAGTTGTTCTTTAATCAAGTCAATTTGCTCTTTCGGAGAATGAGTCACTACCGCTATTTTTAGCTCTTTTTCTTGTAAAAGATCTAAAAAAGACTCTACCCCTGGCATGAGAGCTACTTGACCTTCGTGCAAAAGCTTTTTATACTCTTTTTTCTTTTCCTTATATAATACATCCCATAAGGGCTCTTGGTGATATAACCCGGGTAGCTCACTGTAGATAGTTTCTTGTAATCCGGTAGAGCTTTTATGAGCCACAGAGCAAAAACGAGCGAAATCCCATCCCAGAATACAACCGCGGTTCTGACACATTCTTTGATAAGCCTGAAAATGAAGATCTTCAGTACTGACCAAAAGACCATCGAAATCCAGAAGCACAATTTGCTTATTTTTAAGTAACATCATTGGTTTATGCATCGCTATGAGAATGGATGATAGAGTCAATCTTAACACAAATAGGAAATAGCCTCATAGCAAAACGGCTGAACCAGGTTTTGCTACCCCGTCCTTTTCTCGTTGATCATCCCTCTATGCTCCCTCCTGCTTAAAACAGGAATCGATAAGGGTATTTGAGAAAAACAAGATCCAATAGAGAGCCCCTTCCTCTACGGCAGTGTATACTCACGGTGTGGATGCAGACAAATGAAGCAGGCAACGGCTAAGCTTCTGTAAAAGGTCTTTTGGGATTCGAGCCTTTTCTTCTTTCATAAACTGACAGATCTTTTCATAGGTTGTGCTTGATATTGGGTCTTTTTTTGGGATCCCTGGATCGTCTATGATCAACGCCATTTCTTTGCACCGCATCATATACCAAAGAGTTTCTGTAGAATCGCGATCTATCTGGTAACAGGCGGCATACAAATTATACAACGCACAATTGCCACTGTTTTGGAATGGAACTGCTGAATGCTTCTGATCACCTGTTAACACCCTCGCCGGAGCAACCCCCAAAATCTGAGGTAACTTCTTATATACAATCTCGATTGCCTTATCCCCAGCCCTGTCATCGCACCATGCAAGAATCTGGAAAAATCCTTCTTCTTTTAGTCGATCTAGGGGTATATTGCTCCACTGTACGTAAGAGACTTTGCCTTGGGATTCACTATGCCTCTCCGCACCCTCCCCTGCATTAAACACCCGAATATTAACCATAGGTTTATCGCGAACCTTCCGAATATGAAACACAATACTATGCCGTTCCCAGCCAGCAAGAATCAATACGTTTTCTCCTTGTTGTAGTCTGCCAATAGCCTTATCTTCATCTACATCGACGATTTGAGTCAAGGAACCTAATGCTGTTTTTAACTTTGCACTTAACGGGAGTTTTGGGTTGTCTGCCAGAAACCCTTGAACGTATTGGACTACAAAACTCGAATACAATCCTATAGGAATACTCTCGTCTTCGATGTTGCACAAAGTTCCAAGGACCCTAAGATCTCTAGCAGCCCCTTTATTATCAAGAAATGATACCTCTATACCACTAACTTCTGCTGGGCTTGGCGACCTAGACAACCTGTTACCATCCAATCTCAGAAGCTCTAATCCAGGCATCCCTAGAAAACGGGGCACTGCTGTGAATCTATTATCTGTAAGATCAACCTCGGTTACATGCCCACACCCTGGAAATCGCCGAGGTAACCTTTTAATACCTAAACCACTCAAATCTAATAGATCGCATTTTGGATCCTCGTAACAGTCCAAGACTCGGTTAAAGGCCTCTTTTCTAATTCCCTTAGGATTTCCTTGAAACCCCATCCTGCAACACTTAACAAGCTTACGGATCTCTGTTTTATTTTTTACAAATACCCTACGCAAAATGGAGCGCGCGCCCCTAATACTCTTGCGTGCTGAATTTGGCAACTGCCCTTCCTGAAAAGAGCCTAGTTGTAATTGCGCAGCCCTCCTCCTTTCCTGAGCTCCAAGGCCCCGTTCTTTTAAAGCCCTCGAGGGATTTTGTAGATACCGAGCTAGCATTCTCGCTCGTTTGTTTGGCCCCAGGGCCTCTATACATTCTGCAGCTTCGGCCATCCGTTTTGTGTGCGTCCGGTAGGAGGAGTCAGAAAGAGCCTGTTGTGTACCTATAATCATAATTCAAACGACCTTTTATAAAAAATTTAACTATATTATAAATAAAATGTATTAAGATTTATTAAATTTTAATTAAAAAAACAATTTTTTAATTAAAATAATAATATATTGAATAAGTTGACGCAGTCGCGGAATCTAAACCAATAGATTCCTCTTGTAAATTAGAAGAACAAAATGTTGATCTTCTGTATTATAGCTCAAAAAAAAGGACATCCCATGGCCCTATCCCCAGCAAGCCCTGCCCCCTTCAACCATCTAAACTCCTATACCGATCCAGGGGTGTGGACGAACGATCTTTACGCGATACCCTGTAAGGAAGACCCTTCCAGCAGACTGCCGCCAGAAAGAGCCTATGCCAGTTTAGAGGCTCTGTGCGAGTCTGCTCTAGAGGAGAGAGGCTTGGGTACTGGATGGGCGAAAAAGAGAAAACAGGAAATTCTACTTAGCGTGCCCAATAGAGCAGATCTTCAATCGACCATTACCATCGAAAACTCCTCTCTCCAAGAAACTCTTAGCTCCCCAACAAGAGAGACCCTTACAACCCTTACATTATTTAAAAAAAATAGCCCTTTTCATCGGCAGTCGTATCTCGACGCCCAGCACATACCTGTAAGCATGGAGCATGCCATTACAAGCGGAGGAGATACCACAAGCCCCTATATCGGAAACTTACGTACAATCACAACCTCTGACCACCGCTCTATCGCTTATACAGGCAGAGTAGAGACGAGAGCAAAAGCTATCGAACAAGCCTCTTTCATCTTTTTTTCAGAACTTTCGGGCAAAAAAAAAGGGGTTAGACAGCAAGCAGAAAGCGGTCAGGCGATCTACACACTCGATTATATCGTAAGCTCCGTCCTTAATGCAGATCGGTTATCGGGATTAAAACTCCCATATCTCGACCAAGGAGCAGAAAGAGAGTGGCTCGAGCAAGAGCGACAGACACTAGAAGCTCTGAAGACAGGGGGGCCTGTCTCTCTTACCCATCCAGAAACGGGCATCGCCTACCTAGTCCAATGCAATCCTATCTTGCTTTCTGATCCCCTCAATGCAATGATCAAATTACACGACGTGCTACCTGATCCACTCTCTGGCAGATCCTTACATCAATCTATTGAGCACGAAGGACTCGGAGCCTTAGAAGAGCTTGCTCACAGTAAACTACAGCTCTTAGCAGATCCTGCTAAAGAGGAGGTGGTCCGCTCTCTTCTGACTACACTCCGCCGGAACATCGAGCATGATGCGTATCCAGAAAGAAAAATCCTGATAAGAGACTACCTCTATAAAGTACTCGAGATACCCGTAGCTTATCACTGCAAGGTGAGTACTGACAGAACAGGGATCTTACTATCCCTATCAACGAGCTTACAACAGTGGATCGATCTAGCGCTACCAATCCCTGCAGATATGTCCCTCTTGTTAATGGACCCTTCCTTTAAAGAGTTATTTGCAGCCAACCTCATGACAGGGCACTACGTCACAAGCTACACTCGCTCTTTTTTTGGATACCGCTTTTCCAAGGGGCTTTTTCAAAATCCCGTCATACAAAGACTACTGCCCGATCGATATCTGCGCCGTTTATCTTGGCAAGAAAAAGCAATCCACTACGCAGTGATTTTGCCGGCCCATCTGGGATTGATTACGCAGCTCGCAATGAAAGTGACCTGCGCGCTCGGAATCAACTTGATCCGCATGCTAGCGTTCCAAGAAAGACCCTCCTATGGCAGCATAAAGCACGCAATTGATGAATACAGGCTCTCTGGCATCCATAGATGGGTCCCTGAAAACGTCATCGATGAAACATCCCCCTACGTACTCGATCGTCAGCTACTGTCCCACCTACCACCACCTCCAGAGAGAAGGGCTCATAATCAAACCCCATCAAGACCTGCATATACCCCCCAAGAATTACAACAGGGTGTAATGCAGGCACAAAGAAGTAGATCCTCTACTCCTTCATTAATCGAACAATCCCGCCAGCTGCAAGATCCTCAATCGCTTACTCGACAAGAGGAGATCCTAGATGCGATGAAACGACAGACTCTGCAGCAGCTAGCAAAAGATATTGCAAGAATCTCT
>CAMDPQ010000076.1 GCA_945905275.1 Chlamydia trachomatis | reverse complement strand
ATGTTGCAACGACTATAGCGTAAGAGTGATGTTCTTCTTAAAGATCTCATGGTATCAAAGCCTCTTATAGAGGTTCGGTCACAGCGCGTTGCTTCATGAACTGGCTGTCACTATTTTTTGTATGAGTTCTTAAATCGCCTGTTTTTTTTTCATAAGCCTCCAACGGTCATTAAAGGGGCAACTCTACAAAACATGGTCACTACTCACATGATTAATCGGCTTTTTCGAATTCAGGGTAGAGATCTACTAGTGTATAGTTCCAAACATTGCCGACTTAAATGACTTAATTCTATTTCAGCCATATTCAACCAGCTACCATGCTTTAGCGTCTAATGGATAGTAAACCTATCTGCAATCCTTTTCGATTCAGACGGTTTAAATGTGTCGTAAAGAGAGGGTTTGTGGTGGGTATTGAGATTGTCGATTACAAATACTATTTTTTCCGCATCTTTATGCTGTTCGTTGTCTACGATTTCCCTTATATAATAAGCCCAGTCAGCTCTGGTTCTCCTCTCAGCAGTTTTTGTGAAACGTAACCCTTTTAATGGCTCGAAGGCCATAAAAATACCGGCTGTTCCATTACGCTCATACTCCCTATCAAATTTCTTCACATCCCCTGGTTTCATCAGTAATGGCTGCTTGATTTCTTTGATCAATTGCTTGGTTGATTCATCAACTAGTAATTTACGAACTCTTTCCACCGTTTTAACACTGAGATAAAATGGTTCTGCGATTTGAAGATCTTTCCAGTTTCCCCCTTTTTCTCCACAATCTGCTTTCAATAAGATACGAGCCCTATTTTGTTTTTCTTTACTGGCTTTGCCTTCTTTAAGTAGTTGGAAAATCACTGCTCTTTCTTCTGTCGATAGTCTTACAATATATTTCTGAGTCATGGGTTACCTCTTTAGGAGCTTGAGAGCATATCAATTAAGACGACATGATGTACTACTACCTATGAAAAAGGACGAAGGGTAACTAAAAAAGAGTTCGAGGGGCTCCGCACTCACCCGTAAAGATTTTCATGGTGAATGGAATTATACTATCGCTCCACGTCACATTTAGATTGTAACACTTATTTGCTTACGAAGCCTAAGGCAAGGAATGAGAAGAAAATAATAGCGAATTGGCAATTTAGAGCGGCAGATACAGGAGTGAAATTAAGGGAGCTCTACCCAACAAGTTAATTGGAACCATGTACTAGATGATAGTCTAATCGACTAAATTGTTAAAGCGCTAATCGGGCAACGTGTAGATGGATTGAAGCCTGCTTTAGAATTACTACTGAATGCGTCAATGAAAATTGAAAGAGAGCAATTTCTAGGGGTAGGTGCTCACGAGAGAACTGAAGAACGAAAGGGATAAGCTAATGGCTACAAGCTTAAAAGAGCTCCAAACTAGGAAGGGAGCCTTAGAGGTGGAAGTTCCTCAAGTGCGGGGTCTGGGATTTTATTCTCAGAGTTTAGAAAGGGGATCTCGTTCAGAGAAGGCTTTAAAACTTCCTATAGCCCAGATGTATTTAGAGGGGGTGTCGACCAGGAAAGTTCAGGATATTACTGAGAAACTGTGTGGTCTGGAAATTAGAGATATTCTCAATAGCCCAACTTTAGAAGTAGCGCAATCAATGAAACGTCAAGCAATAGATAAGTATCAGAAAAGGGCACCAGAATCTTCTAAGTAGTTGGAACAGGATATCGAAGAGGGTCTGACAGTGTATCGATATCCTCAAGAGCATTGAAAAAAAATTCAGACTTCTAATGGAATGGAACGGGTCAATAGAGAGATTAAGCGGCGGACCCGGGTAGAGGTGTTCTTTCCGAACTCTGCGTCAGCGCTGCGCCTTGTGACTGGGGTAGTGATAGAAATTCACGAGGACTGGGTAACCGGCAAGCAATATTTGGATAGGAGTTTGTTGTTAAATCCAAACCCGAAAAATGAATAAATAACGGTGGAAAAAGAAGGTTGTGAACGAATTTACAGAAAAACAGTTGCTTTATCTTAGCTAGGCAGAGAGATTGCTTAAAGATGGGCTCTCTTACCGCTTATAATGAAACCGGTCCTTGTATTTTTTCTATCAAGGGGAACCTGTGGTTTGCAACCAACATCCCCTTATTATGTGTTTTTCAGGAATCTACCAAGAGCCGTTAGCTAGATTTTTTTTGAGAAGAAGAAACAATATCACGCAGCATTTTTATAATATGCTCCTCCGCATGATGGCCTGTATTGATAACTAAAGAGGGGATGTGTTGGTAAATTAGGCTTCTATTTTCATACATAGCCTTAAAGGAGGCCTGCAGGTCCTTTCGATCGATCGCAGGAGGCAGTTCTAAAGAAAACATACGGCGCTCTAAAATCTCTTTATCCGTTTCCAGGTATACCAGCGTGCCGATCTTTACCAGATGATCGACATTCGTCTGGTCCAGCACCGCTTCTGATCCTAATGCAATGACTGTATTTTTGGTGTTTTCAAGAGAGTAGATAACTTGCTTTTCTAGCTCAGAAAAAAAATGCACGCCATGGTGATGGATGATCTCTTGACATGTGAGGATCTTATGGTATCTGGCTGTGAACAGGTGTTCGATCATATGGTTTGTGTCGATAAAATGCATCTGCATTTTTTGCGCAACCCGCAGACCAAGGTAGGTTTTACCACATTGTTTAAATCCGAAAAGCAGTAGGTTCATAATTCCTTAGAAAAATAGTATCTAAGTCTTATGTATACCTTCGGCATCTTGAATACAAGTTCTTCATAAGACTTTTAAGTCGATTCTATCGTGTATCTACAGTTATCTGCTTGGTATTCGATTTTCCAGTTCTTGCCAAGTTCGTTATATTGATATCTTTCCGTTTTTGCTAAGAGTTCTTGAATCTGGATCATGGATTCTTCCATGCCATGCACGGAGGTCTCTTTTAGGGATCTATCTACAGTCATTTCTTTTACAGTAATTCGATTCTCATCGACATTGAGCTCATATCGCGCAGGTCCTGGGCATAATGGAGGTAAGTAGGATAGAGTGATAGGAATAAAATAGCATGTCGTTTCAATGAGAAAATCAGAGCCTATTCTTGTGATACTTAAGATAGATTCTTCTGCCATGAAGGGTGATTTCAGAAAATCGATTGATAATAAAGAATGCATCTCTCTTCGTGATTGGGCCTGTGGAGGAAGAGCCATGCATATATCTAGTGAAGAGGAAAAGTTACTAATACTTTTAATCATAAATTAAAAACTCCTTTTTTATTATTACAGTATAATAAAATTCATTAATTAAAGTCAATGGCAGTTAGTCGTAAAATAAGGTAAAATCGCCACGCCAGGCCTGATAACAACGTAGAGGAAAGAGCACTAGGCTTTGTCTCTTTAGGAACAGTTTTTTTCGGAGCTCCTGCTTTCGCAGGTTGTAATTGAGCTTTCTTTGGTAGATCTCCCTTTGCAATAGGTGCTTCTTTAGCAGGGATGATGGCTTTATTAGACTCTGTTTTTTGTTTTTTAGGTTGCGAGGGAAAAGGCTTTGCTACAGGGGCAGCTAAAAGTTTCTTTGCATCTTGATGTTTTGTTGTGACAACAAGCGGTTTTTTTTTTAATGGGAACAGATAAAGATGAAGAAAAAATGATCATCATCACAAACACAAAGTGGGCAAAAAAAACCGCGCATACAATCAAAGACTTCATCGGATCTTTTTTCATCCAAAGAGTGAGCTTATTATAATAACCAACAATCATAGGCTCTCAACGGGGTTGTAAAATGACATCAAGCTCCTCAAATCCCGCAAGCTCAACAGCATTTTTAATAACCTAGTAAGTCACAAACGAAGCTTTTTTATCATGAAATAACTGAGGAGTTCTATTAGGAGCTTTGTTCTTTGCTGAATTTAAAAGGGTAAGGAGCGCCTCTGGACGGACTTGGATAGCATTGAACCATATTGAATCATCTGATCGGACATGAATGGTAATTGGACTTGCTTCTTGGACGCTTGTTGACTGATTTTGCGTGCGAGCTGGCGCATCTGCGAGTTTAACTTTATCTATTTCAAGCATAGGAGCGATAATAATAAACATGATCAACACAACAAATACAACATCAATCAGTGGAGTTAAATTAGGACTTGCCTCATCAACTGAATCACTAAATGAATGAAATCGCTGTTTTCTACCCATATTAACTTTACTTATGAAATATCTACTTTTCGATACTGCATTTCAATTGTAGACAGTAGACTCTGTACAAAATCTTCCATATCTGAGGTAACCACTTTGATATTGTTTTTCAAGTAATTATAAGCCACTAGAGCAGGGATTGCGATCACAAGACCTAGGACTGTAGTTGAAAGAGCCGTCGATAGTCCTCCGATGATCACAGAATTAGAGCCTGCTGAGGCGCCACCTTGTAACTCTGAAAAAGTGACAAGGATTCCCCATACTGTCCCGAGAAGGCCTAAAAAAGGAGCCAGTGTTACGCTGGTAGAAAGAATAAAAAGATCTTTCTCTAAGAGCTTAGTTTGATTAGAAATGGTGGCATATACTGCAGACTCTACTAGCTCTAGATCTGTCTTTGACAGATAAATAGCTTGATCGGTCTCCTTACCTAAGCGCTCTATAAAAAAATACCTTTTTATTAAGGATTTCCATGGTCTTCTGTTTTAAGACACTGAAAATACTTGCGTAGGGATGGGGTATAGTTACACTAGAGGCCTTAGGAAGAGACTGAAGCTCTAAATTCAGCAGATGCTCTGTATTCTTTTCGATAATCGTTTGAAACCTCAAAGACAGCTCTTTGACTTTTTTTGCCTGCCAAATCTTAAAAATTAAAATAACCCAACAAATCAATGACACAAGAAGAAGGGATAGAATAATTAGCTTTCCGAATACATCGGATTCTGTATAAGTCAGAGTAAATGACTGCAAGGTAGCCAGTGATATATTAATCATAAATATGTATCTGAAATTGATTTTGAAGTGTCTATAGGATAAGAGATACGCCAACAACCCCCTATTTGTCAACCAATTGCCTGCCAGTTTTGATTCCTGAGATAAAATTAGACAAATCATAAGGGTTATGATCTATAAAAAGATTACACTGCGACATTCAAAAAGCGTAATACTTGGGGAGCTCCAAGGGTCAACTGCATTTTTTTATAAATAGTCATAAAACCGTTTTTTGATTATTGATTAAAATCCTAATTTGCATGCTTTTTGGGTATGCAACGAATAGGTTTGATGATGACAGCTCCGAAAAAAAATGCATAAAACATCTTCTCTTGGTTGTAATTTCAAGAAGATTGTGATATGAACCCAACATTAAAAGAACTATCGGTTAATCCTTTCATGCGGAGCGAACTCATATGAACATCGGAATACAAAGATCGGGACGCAGGCCATGGTTTTACCTATGTGTTTCATTTTTTTATATGGTTAGCATATCCCTAATCATTTTTCTTATTTGTAGTTGCTCACGTACAGAACAAGCACGCTCGTTGCCCTCTGAACAGAATAAGACAGTAACCAACACAGGGTCGAAAAGGGCCATGCCTACATCTGTGAATAACGGCCAGCCTATCACCAGCCCATCGTCCAACCCCTTCTCCGCGATTCCACAGGTGCATGATGCATTAATCAAGCTTGACATTTGGCTTGAAGGGCAGTGTTTGAAACACGATCTGCCGGGTTTTTCAATTGGAATTATACATGACCAGGATCTTATCTGGAGCAAAGGCTACGGCCTGGCCGACGTAGACAACAAGATTCCAGCCACTGACAGGACGCTTTACCCTGTCGGCTCCATCACAAAAACTTTTACCGCTACGGCAGTCATGCAGTTAGTCGAGGAGGGTAAACTCTCACTCGAAGACCCGGTAAGCACATATTTGCCATGGTTCACCCCAAAAGAGGCTGATCCTTCCCAGCCGATCAGGGTCTGGCATCTTCTTACCCACACGGCCGGTCTCCAAGAAAATCCACCTGGAACAAACTGGGACACGCTCGAAAGCCCTGCCAGCTCTGCTGTGTATTCAGCAACCAGAGAAACGCCTCTTTCCATCCCAACGCAGACCCGTTTAAAATACTCCAATTATGGCTTTGTAGTCGCTGGCGAGCTAGTAGCAAAACTCTCTAATATATCTTACGCCAGATATATCGAAGAAAAAGTACTCGAACCAATAGGCATGACCAACTCATTTTTTCTCGATGGAACACAGACTCAACCCGGTCTGGCTGTCCCTTACGGCCGACGGCTTTCAGGTCTACCACGCAGGGTAGAACAACAGATGAAAATGCAAGGTTTGATCTCCGCCGGGGGACTGGTAACAAGTATCCAAGACTTATCCAAGTGGGCATCATTTCAGTTTCTTGAATCGGACGAATACAAAGGGCCGGTTCTGACAGGTCGTTCGATACGTGAGATGCATCGTCCCCGCTTTCTGGTCCCAAATTGGAGTCAAGGCTTTGGAATCGGATGGTGGTTATTTCGAGGGGAAAAAAGAGCAGAGATTGGTCATTCTGGGATCATGCCAGGGTACAGATCTAGCATGCTTATCAACCCCTCTACCAAAGTTGCAGTGATTGTCCTCATTAATGCTGATGACGGCCCCCTTGATCTAGCTCGAGGCGCAATGAAAATCGTATCTAGCTCAATCGAAATAGGGGCTGCTTCTTTAGAGGAAATAGCTGACCCAGGGGCCAACCTAGCCCCCTTTGAAGGGCTCTACCGGGATCGTTGGGGTAGTTATCAGCGTGTTGTGGTATTAGGAGGACAACTGCGAGTCATTGACCTTGATGCTGATGACATCGATGCGGGAACGACAACACTTAAACAGATAGGCCCGACAACATTCATCTCTCAAATTCCCGATAGTGCTGTGTTCAACGCAGAATCGATCATCAAATTCAAGATGGAGTCCGCAGGTTGCGCGGCCTCTTTTACCGATGAGGATGGTTCCCATCTTCTGCAAAGAGTAAAATGAACTCCTACTGGCGGAACACCATATTTCCTGTGGGCTTAGCAGAGACCGGCATATTTTGACCGCTCATCTTAGATCGAGTAATTAAACGAAGGGAAAACCGAAATCTTATTTTCCTATTTCTATTAGGATCTAATTTACAAGAGAAAATCTTAAGATCCAAGGATCATCTTTTCTAAAATGCATACCCCAAACCAGCACCGAAAGGCAATCATCCTATCTGAATTCTTCTACCATACACATTGTTGGAAGAATTCGAAATATTGACTTTTTCCCATGAGTACTCCCCAAATACATCAATAAAGAAGTGATCATACGGAAAAATATGAACCCCTGTATTAATAAAAAACCCCATCGAACTACGAGTTCGATTTTTAGGGACGTAAGAAGAATGATTGTGTTGATGTAAATAAAAATATCGGGGGCCAAGGGCTAAGTAATAATCTATTTGCTTACCCAATCTAATGACTGGTCTGATACCGATATTCACAGGGATTTGCCAAATAGAGGTCCTTTGTCTACCGTAAATAGATCTACCGCTTTTTTCTAGATACTCGATGCTAGTATAGAAATCTAGCCCTTTTACATATCGGATATGAGCCAGCCATCTGGAGATCTAAACCTCCACTTGTATAGAT
>CAMDPQ010000075.1 GCA_945905275.1 Chlamydia trachomatis | reverse complement strand
ACATAAAATCAAAAATCGATAACGTGAATTATACGTAACTATCGCTCGAATCGTTTGTTTTGGACTTGTCCACATCTTGTTCCAAGGATTCACTGCCAGTTGCTCTGCCATCTACCCCCCCCTATCTCTCAGCTTAACTTCCTGCATCTTCTTGGTTGTAATCTTATAATTAAGTTATTTAAAATAACAATACTTTATTACATTTTATTTAAAATATAATAATTAAATACACTTTTAAATCATTAAGTTGAAATAAAATAAAAAACCTCAGCCTATGAAGCTGAGGTTTTTTTAAGAGAGAGAGAGATAAAATAAGATAGCTTCTTAGTTTTTAGACAGCCCTCCTTTATATTCCTCTTCCGAGCTGTCGTTATCGAAATCTTCATTATCTCCATCGTCACCATCGTCATAATCTCCATCTTCTTCGTCTAGAATGATAAGATCATCAGGACCGTCTGCAGCAGCAGATGAGATAGCAAATTCGCTAGAAGAGAGATTCTTCTCTATTTCTGACGAAAGCAGAAGAGAGGGAAATACAAGCACTAACATAGATAACATGATTCTTTTCATATCCACCTTTTACTCAAAAAAATATGCAACCTTATCATGTAACAGACGCGATTTTTTAATCAAACTGTATCTACCCTGGATAACATATAAAGGATAGTTTTGTAGAACGTAAATTATATTGAAAATATAATTAAAACCATGCATTAATATAATTAAACGGCATCGGAACTAAATAAATGGTGAAAAAAATGAAACAGATCAAACATAAAAGTAAAAGAGATGAAGAATTCCTAAGTAAATCACATGGAAAACTACCTAGAATGAGGCCCTACCACCCCAGAAAAAGAGTCCAAGCAAAACCTGCAAGCCAACATTTACTAAGCACTTTCGAACACAGACTCTCTGCTGATCTTGGGCGTTTTTTAGTGCTATTAGAAGAAGGCTCTGCCGAACAAATCACCCAGGCTTCACAAAAAGCACGCTCTGATTTTCTGAAGTTAAAAGAGGAAATGCATAAACTCGCAACTGATCTTGGAGGCAATTTCCCTATCTACGTCACTCACTTTCTAGAAAGTATCGACCGTATTTTACATACAGGATCTGGCTGGATTGACCAAGACAAAATAGCCGCATGTTATAAAGCCACACAAGAACTTGAGATCGCTCTTAAACGAATAAATGCTAAAGATTAAGACTAAAATATTCTCGAAGATCACGATAGATAAATTCATACCCACTATCCTGGAGTTTTTTCGGCAGGACATGAGCTGAGCGCAAAAGAAGAGCCTCAGCTCTTTGTGGCAATAGGATCTTAAGAAGTAAAGCAGGAACAGAAAAAAAATAAGACCGATGAACAGCCTTTGCAAGAATCCTTGCAAATTCTTTTTGCTCTATAGGTTTTGGTGCCACCATGTTAATTGGTCCTGATAGAGAACTCTCCATTAAACAGTGATAGAGCCCATACACCACATCATCAAGAGCCACCCAAGGCATGATCTGCTTGCCGGACCCGATTTTACCTCCAAGACCCATACGAAATACGGGAAGCATCTGCTTTAACATACCCCCTTGAGGATCTAAGATATACCCAAACCTTGCCTGTACCCTTCTAACTCCACGATTGGTTAAAAGGGAGGATGCCTCTTCCCATTCAGCGCAAAGTTTCCCTAAAAAATCACTAGCAATCGTACTATCCTCAGTTAAATACTCTTCTTGTCTATCCCCATAAATCCCCACAGCCGAGGCCGAAATAAAGACCTTAGGAGGCCGAGCAAGATTCGAAAGGATCTGTGATAAAAGCCTTGTATCATCACATCGACTTCGCACCAAGATCTCCCTTTGCTTTTTACTCCACTTTTTCGCTCCAATATTTTCCCCTGCCAAATGGATAACAGCATCAAAGCCCTCAAAATCCTCTGTTGTATAGCTGCGCTTTTGCAAAGGATCCCACCCGATGATATGAGCAGCAAGATGGCTTGCTTGCCTTTTTAACCGAAAAACTTCATGACCCGATACTGCTAGAAAAGCACACAGACTCTGCCCTACCATCCCTGAGGCACCTGAGACGAGAATCCTTTGAGGAGCCATGTCATATTTTTGTAAAACAGAGAGATCGGATAAAACACGCCTATGACGAAAAGCAAACTGACGCTCCAGTTGTTTTTGCACGTAAGACTCTTGCAGGAAAAAAGGGGCTCGATATTCGATGATATCGGATAAGATGCAGCCAGAATCTACTGATGTTACACGATGTATATGTTTAAAAGAGCAAAAGGGACCCCTCTCTTGCTCATCCATAAATTCAGTGCCTGCAGTAAAGCTTGAATGCCTTGCATACCATAACATCCGGATCCATAGAACACGTAATTCTAATACCGTCAAAGAACCTACCTGACGAGGAGAACCCTGCTCTAGGATCCGAATGTTCATCCAAGGAGGGATCATTCTCTCTAAGGCTCCTGGTTGTAAATGCCACTGAAACACCTTAGATGCAGAAAAAGGTAGACGGGAGGAATACTGAAAACACAATGGTGGTCCTTGCATTTGCCTTCCTATGGTTTTCGAGAACAATCTGAAAAACTTTGCAAGGCAAGCTTTCTAGCCTCATCATGATTTACTATAGGGTGGGGGTAATCCTTGCCTAACACCACTCCAGCTGCCCGTAATACAGAGTCTGGGGCAAGCCAAGGCTTATGAATCCACTGATCTGGAAGATGTTTTAGCTCAGGGACAAACGAACGAACATACACCCCCTGAGGATCAAACTTTTCTCCTTGCGTAATCGGGTTGAAAATACGAAAGTAAGGCGCTGCATCAGCCCCGCAACCGCTTACCCATTGCCAACCGAAAGAATTGTTCGACAAATCCGCGTCAACGAGGGTGTCCCAAAACCAACGAGCTCCTTCTTGCCATGGGATCAGCAGGTCTTTCACAAGAAAAGAGCCGACAATCATCCGGAGTCGATTATGCATCCAGCCAAGCCGCCAAAGCTGGCGCATGCCAGCATCCACAATCGGATACCCAGTCTGCCCCTTCTGCCATAACACAAGATGTTGATGATTTTTTTTCCATGGAAAATGAGAAAATTCAGGGCGTAAAGGGTGCAAGTCTGTATCGGGGAAAAAATACAGCATGTGACGAGCAAACTCTCTCCACACAAGCTGACGCATATACGGACGGCCTAAATCCCCTACTGACTTAGATATAGCCTGCCAGATTTGAAAAACAGAAATCTCTCCGAAATGTAGATGTGGAGATAATAGAGAGGTCCCATCCACCGCTGGAAAATCCCTTTGGAGAGAATAATCAGTAATCCCTGTAGATAAAAACTGTTTAAGCCTCCCTATCGCACTAACCTCGCCTGGAACCCATAGAGTAGGAAATTCTGCATCCCAAGAAAAGGAAGGGGACAGGTTCAGCTCTTTTATTTGCATGCTCTGGATAGTCTTAGAGATCGCTGGTAGGGACGCAGGTTCTCCAATAGGAAGACGCGGGGGACTCATTTTTAGACAAGCATTGTAAAAGGGAGTATACACCCGATAGGGTTCATTTTTACCATTGAGAACTGATCCCGGGGTAAATAGGAGCTGATCGAAAAAGCCATGCACTTCACAAGGAAGTATCTGCATACCTTCCTCTATCTGCCGAGCAAAAGGTTCGACTCTGCGGTGAAAAAAAAGAGCACTCGCTCCTGTTTCTTCGAGCACCTCTTTAAGAACCGTAAGAATCTTACCTTGTCGAATCACCAGACGTGAGCCTTTTTCAGACAGTCGCCGAGATAGATTCTCCAAGGAATGATGCAACCACCATTTGCTAGCACTACCCATCGGCCAGGGATCCTCATCGGTCGTATGAATGTACACAGGGATCACGTCATAACCCATGCTTACAGCAACCTGTAAAGGGTGGTGATCACGAATCCGCAGATCCTCGGTAAACCAGAGAAGACAACTTTTTTTCATGATATAATAGGGGGTGAAAATAAAAGAAGCGTGAGGATATCTTACCCCACGCTTATACAATAAGATCGAATTCTCGGCTGTTTATTTACAGCAAGATCCACCCTTACCTTTCGGCTTACAACAGCTCATACCACACTTAAGGTGACGAATAGACCAAACACCTGCAAGACCCACTAAAGAGTAGACTAAACGGGACAGGCCTGTTGTATTTCCACCGCCAATAAAGGCGACTAAATCAAACTGAAAAAAGCCCCAAAGACCCCAATTAATCGCACCAATGATCACCAGCAAAAGTGCTATAGTGTTTAACAATTTCATAACTTCCCTCTCCTATAACAGTTCAAAAGAAATCGATTAGGCAACGCCCTTCACATTTCCCCTTATAACCAAACTATAAGCGATAATAAAAGAATTGTCACTATTTTTTTAAATCATTCAATGAGAAAACATCTACATCCATAACAACGATTTGCAAGGCTCATTAAGGGGCGGCTCTGTAAAAACACCTCTAGTCGAATATAACTTAGAGAAAAACTTCCACATCGACAAATCGCATGCCTTCACAGAGCTTATACCTTACCAGGAACTCTATAACACCTATAAGAGGATCTGAAAATAGAAGCAACCTAATCCAATGCATCTCATGGAAAACCGGGCAAAAAACTAAACTAAGGGATGCATTGGATCTTAACAAATACTTTACCATTGAAAACTAACCCTCCCCCTCCTTAAGCTATACAGGCAAACCATGCTTCATGATCCTCATTCCCATTAAGCACGCGACTGAATCACTACTATCACAACCAGGAAACCTCTATGCACCCTATTAGACAATCTACTGGCCTAACGATTGGATTCACAATCCTACATGCTATCGAATCCTTAGTCCAACGCATTTCTGATGTCGCCATGCACATCTTTGAGACACTTAAAGCTTTAATCCATGAAGGGAAGCAAATCATCGCATCTGGATGCGAGTTCATCAATAGATTCAGCTTTATACCAAACTCTGCATTAGAGGAGGAGATCGAGAATCTGGCATCTAAAATTGGGGAACCATCCTTTCCCATTCCCAACCTCACAAGAGCAGATACTCGGAACGACGTAGAACCTTGGCTCAAGAAGATCTCATCGACGAGCGATTTCGAAATTCGCCAATCGGATCTTTTAAAGGATATCTACAGATACCTACGCCGCGCTGAACAAGATGCGGGATTTAGAACAGTGTTCTTGAACACTATCCAAGAAGCATCAACTTCATGCGGGGATCGAATGTGCTTATCCATTCTGTATATATCTATAGCAGAACAAAAAGCCTTATTCGCCTCACAAAGAATCTACACGCCCCAACAAATGAAAACATTCGCAGAATTCCTAATCCGCGGTCCATGGGCAATCGGGCAACTAGAAGAACTCGCGCGAACCAAACTCGATTCACTCAGTAATAAAAAAGAGGCGATCGAAGTCTTTTTAGCGTATCCGATAGGTTTAAAACAAAGACTGAATCTTCAATTTAACATGGATACCATGAAGTATATGAGCATAAGTAATGTTACCCCACAAGACCTAGACAATGCTGCAGAGTATATCGAATCCCAGCTCATACATCCAACTGCAAAAAGTAATATTTTAGCCGGCTATGAGGAGTGGCAGCAAGCCCTACAGAAACATTATCCAACAGAATATGAAGCTATTATAGAGGAACGGACTAGCTCAAGCGAGAGTGCTACGGCTCCTGAGCAGTATAAGACAATCAATTCTAGATTCCTAGAGAGGGTAGCTCAACTCACTTCAAGAGCTCTTCAAGATTAACCCTAATCCACAAGCCAACTCTTTATCAGAAAGTAACGACGTAGAAGTAATCAGTCATTTTTTACCCCCATATCGTTACTTTCTATCTCTTGAGGCATTGATGCTTGAGAAAAAGGGAGTTATCGATAAAAGCCATTTTTTCCTTTTGACTAGATAAATACGAAACATTATAACCTACTCATTTTTCCAGCCAATTGGCCCGGCATGATTAAGTTTTTTTAAACAAAGATTGTTACTATGACTCATTTCAACGAACAAGATCTACTCAAACTCATGAAGCTCAGTAAGATCGATTGCTCTGAAGCAGAAAAGTCTAGATTCCTTTCCTCTCTTTCTCGTGTTGTAGGATATATCGAGCAGCTCTCTGAGTTAAATACCGAAGGGGTCCCTCCTTGCAATCATATTTTAGAGTCGATGTCTAGTATGATGAGAGAGGATGAGATAGGGCAGACTCTAGATAGGGAAACCTTCCTTGCTAACTCCCCAGCTCACATTGGAGGGATGATCAGAGTGCCACCCATTATAAAAACGACTAATTCGTAAGGTTGTCCATGCACAAACTATCTGCCGTAGAAATTAAAGAACTTTTTACCAGTGGAAAAGCCTCCGCCGTAGAAATCGCTAAACACACGCTCAACCGAATTGAAACTTTTGACGATCAAGTGGGATCTTTTCTACAAGTGCATACCGATCGACTGATACGTAAAGCATCTGAGCTCGATGCAAAAAAACAAGCAGGCAAACCACTAGGACTGATGGCAGGGATCCCTGTAGCCATCAAAGACAACCTGCACATTAAAGGACAGCTGACAACTTGCGCTTCCAAATTCCTCTCTAATTATACAGCACCCTTCGATGCTTCTGTATGTAGATTTTTAGAAGAAGAGGATGCTCTACTAGTTGGAAAGACCAATCTTGATGAATTTGCAATGGGCTCTTCGACAGAGACCTCAGCCTTTAAAAAAACCAAAAACCCATGGAATCTATCTTCTACGCCAGGAGGTTCCTCTGGAGGCTCGGCGTCTGCCGTTGCTGCCAGACTCTGCCCTGTATCTCTTGGCAGTGACACAGGCGGATCGATTAGACAACCTGCTGCATTTACTGGCATCATAGGGTTTAAGCCTACCTATGGAAGGGTCTCCCGCTTTGGCATGATCGCTTTTGCCTCATCTCTTGATCAGATAGGTCCCTTTGCAACGACAGTCTCCGATGCTGCCCTTATCATGCAAGCTATCAGTAAGCCATGCCCGCATGATTCCACAAATCTCCAACAGCCAGCACCCCATTTTCTAGCGGAGTTACCCTCTACCGTAAAGGGGATGAAAATTGGAGTCCCTTGGCATTTTCTGAACCAGCTAAATGAAGAATCTACATCAAACTTCCTATCCAGCATTGAAGTTTTCAAGAGTCTTGGTGCTGAGATCGTAGAAATCGATTTAGATCTCCTTAAATATTCGATTGCGACCTACTATGTCCTTGCCACAGCAGAAGCGTCCACAAATCTAGCCCGATTTGATGGGATCAGGTATGGCATGAGATCTCCTAGAGCGACGAATCTTGATGAGGTCTATGAGTTTTCAAGGCAAGATGGATTTGGATCAGAAGTTAAAAATAGAATCTTACTTGGAACCTACGTCCTCTCATCAGGATATAAAGATGCCTTTTACAGAAAAGCACAGCAAGTGCGCACTCTGATGATGCAGAAATTTACAGAAGCCTTTAAGAGCTGCTCTATCGTAATGCTGCCGACATCTCCCTTTCCTGCGTTCACCCTTGGGGAAATCCAAGACCCTCTACAAATGTACTTGCAAGATATTTATACAATTGCAGCCAATCTCATTGGAGCTCCAGCTATCAGCGTACCCTCTGGATTTAGCAAGCAACACATGCCTCTTGGCCTTCAGCTGATCGGACCTCAATTACACGATGCTCA
>CAMDPQ010000074.1 GCA_945905275.1 Chlamydia trachomatis | reverse complement strand
CTATAGAGCACCTTACCTCTCATCGGCCATGGGGGAGTTACACCATTTTAGAAGAAGGTTATCGGTATAAGATAAAAAAAATTAGCGTGCATCCCCATCAGAGACTGAGCCTTCAATTGCATTATCATAGAAGTGAGCACTGGGTCGTTGTACGGGGTACTGCTAAAGTAAGGATCGGAGATGAAGAGTCTATTTTACTCGAAAATGAAAGTATTTTTGTCCCTAAATCCAAGGAGCATAGGCTGGAAAATCCTGGAAAAATCACATTAGAGCTTATTGAAGTCCAGGTAGGCGAATATGTTGGAGAAGATGATATCGTTCGAATACAGGATGATTATGCTAGGGTATAAACTAGGAGGTATGAGAGCTCTTATTGCAGTCACCGATCGGATCCGCAGCTCTTCTCTCTTTCTAGATTGTCTTCTTTTTGTCTATTTTATCACCCTTTCTGGCGAGCTCCTTCATATTGAGCTTGGTTTATTTAAGCCACGAGTCAACCACGTGGTTTCGTTTTTTTTATTTGTATTTGTTGTAAAAACGCAAAAAAAATTCAGGTATGATAAAGACTTATTATGGCCACTGCTTCTTCTTTTCTGTTCTATTATAGCCTCTGCGGTATTTGGAGCGAGTGTTATAAGATCCTTAGTCTATGGGATAGTGTATCTATTAACGGTTTGTTTCTATTTTATTTTACCCTATAACCTTTTTTATTTTTATAACCCCAGGCGCCTATTCAAAATATACTTCCTCTCATTTATCGTTTTAGGGGTGTATGCATTATTACAGGTAATCTGTTCTTTTCAGGGGGTAATACTGCCTTTTGTTTCCCAGTATGCGATCAAAATAGCTCGAGGGCAGGGGTGGAATTATGAGCCTTCCTACTATGCTTTACTGATGACAGGTTTTGTCATGTACTATAATGCACAGGCATTGATCCATGTAGATAGACCTATTAGATGGATTCGATGTGCTTGGATCAATCTTTTGCTTCTGGCTTCCACATCAACAGGCATTGTGTTTTCTTATCCTGTTTTTGTGGCTTTATATTTTTGTTTAGGGGTCATGGAATCGACAAAACGGTATGTGAAAGATGTTAAAAAAAGAGCTTTGCAGATTTTTTGTTGTTTTCTGTTATTCATGGGCGTCCTCTTTTGGAGTTTTCCTAAGCAGTTTACAGTCACTTTTTACAAGTTTTTTGCATTAGGTATCACAAAGCACTGGTCTGTACAGGAGCGTTGGACTGGAATAGAGAACGCTTTTGACGTATTCACTCAGCATCCAATACTGGGGGTTGGGATAGGAGGAGTCGGTCCCTACTTATATAGTCGATTTGATGCGGGAGCTGTAGCGGTTCATCTGCAAGATGTAGAAAAGTATGATCCTTCGAATGTATTTTCAGAGATTCTTGCAAGCCTTGGTTTAATAGGGGCTTGTGTGTTTTGTCTTATCGTTCGTAGCTACTGGAAGGTATTTAGGCAGGCGATGGATCCAATACTTATGATACCGATAGACGAAAGAAGAAGAATCATTGCTCTATTCCTGTCCTTACTGACTCTTATGATTGTTTTGCAGTTTAATCAAGGTCTCTTTCGGAGTTATGTATGGGTACATGCCGCCATGGTGTTAGGGTATACACGCATGACCCTCCTGGAAAACAGCAAGCAGTAAGGACGTTGATCCTTATTCAAAGTGTTTTCCAAGAATACCAGCTAACTTCATCATATCAATAGGCTCTTTAGAGCCGAATACCTTGGCAAGCATAGCGTCCGGTATAATGAGACGTTTATTTTTTGGATCTTGTAAATTGTGGGTTTTAATATAGTCCCATACTTTTTTTACAGTCTCTGGGCGGGACAGTTGCTCTGCTCCGACGACTGCTTGTAATTCTTTAGATAGATTTTTTAAGGGCTGAGATGATTTTTTTGTCTCTTTTTTCGCTGTGCTTTTTTTTGTGACTTTCGTTTTTTTCGTAGAAGTGGCCTTCACGGTTTTTGCTTTAGTCCCTTTTTTGGGTTTCTTTTTAGAAATATAAGGGGTTTTATTGTGATTTTGGTATTTTTCCGCTAGGTCATCGATATGATTGGCAATCACATCACAGTCAGGATAATTACTGCACGAATAAAACACTTTGCCAAAGCGGGAGCGTCTAGGTGATATTTTTCCATCGCAACCGATGGCTGGGCAGCTCGGCATTTCTTCTGTTGGGGTTTCTCCTTTTTTAGGGATATTGACAATTCCCTTACACTCAGGGTATGTACTACAGCCTAAAAAAGCACCGAATTTGCCGAAGCGCAGTTTCATCAACCCTTGGCATTTAGGGCAGGACTGATCCCAATTAAAGCCCGATTCATAATCATCTTTATTGAAATCCATTGCCTCTTGAGGTGCTGTATAATTACATTCTGGATAGTTCGCGCAACCAAAAAAATACTTCTTTTTTGCCCAGATTTTTTGTAATTGATGGCCACATTCAGGACAGATTTTATCAGTCATAATTCTTGGGACAAAAGCTTCCTTTTCAGCGGCTTCTACCAGAGGAGCAAAGGCCGTCCAAAATTCTTTAAGCAGTTCCTTCCAATCTTTTTGGTCATCTGCGATGTGCTCGAGCTTATCTTCCATTGCAGAGGTAAAGCCCGTATCCATGATCATTTTAAAGTTGGTTTCAAGCATTTCTGCAATGACTCTACCGAGTTCTGTAGGCTTAAGCGTTCCTTTTTCCTTTTCTGTATAGTCCCTGCTTTGAATTTTATTCATGATAGTAGCATAGGTCGAAGGTCTTCCAATTCCCGATTTTTCTAGCTCTTTTACCAGAGAGGCTTCGGTAAAACGTGGAGGAGGACGGGTAAAGGCTTGTTCTGATACGACCTTTAGCAGTTGAAGAGTGGTATTTTCTTGTAGGGGAGGGAGTTTTTTATTTTCTTCTTCTTTTTCTTTAGCTTCTTGCGTTTCTATGTCATGTTTTTCTTCATAGGCTGCAAGAAATCCCTGGAATTTCATTGTTGATCCGGTAGCTCTTAATAAGACGCCGGTATTGGTGGCTATATCGCAAGAAACTGTATCATAGATTGCCGAGGTCATTTGAGAGGCGAGAAACCGTTGCCATATCAACTGGTATAATTTAAACTGATCCGAGGTGAGGTGGTTTTTGATTAATTCAGGCGATAGGTCAAGATTGGCAGGGCGGATCGCTTCATGTGCATCTTGCGCTGTTTTTTTTGTATTATATTGTTTTGCATCAGCAGGCAAATACTCTTTTCCATAGAGAGTAAGGATGTACTTTCTTGCAGCTTCAAGCGCTTCGGGAGCGATCCTTACCGAGTCAGTTCTCATATAGGTAATAAGACCTTCGGCTCCTTCATTACCAAAAGCTACCCCTTCATACAGGCTTTGAGCAATTCCCATAGTTCTCGATGCAGAGAAACCGTAATGCCGGCTTGCCTCCTGCTGGAGTGTTGAGGTGATAAAAGGAGCTACAGGATTCCTCCGTTTATCCTTTTTTTCTACAGAGCTTACTGTATATATCGCGTCTTGAAGGCGCTCAACGATAGCTTTTGCTTCTGCTTCTTTTGAGATCGTAAAGTAATCCCTTCCCTCGGCGCTTTCCTTTTGGACTCTACGTCCGTCTACAGAATACAGTTGTGCATGAAAAGAGGTGGGGTTCCTATCCGTTTTTAATAAGGACTCTAAATTCCAGTATTCTACAGGTGTGAATGCCTCTATCTCCCTTTCTCGATCTACAACAATTTTTAATGCTACAGACTGCACTCTGCCTGCAGAAAGACCCCCTTCTTGCATCCCGCGTACTCTACGGGTTAATATAGGAGAGATTTTATAGCCGACAATCCTGTCTAACAGTCGCCTTGCTTGCTGCGCATTGACAAGACCCTGGTCAATGGCTCTTGGATGGGCTAGGGCTTCAATCACTGCATCTTTTGTGATGGCATTGAAAGTGACCCTTTGGATTTTAGTCCCTTTAGGCAGGATCGATGCGATATGCCAGGCAATGGCTTCCCCTTCTCTATCAGGGTCAGGGGAGAGGTAAACGATATCTACTTGTTTTGCGGCTTTCTTGAGTTTTTCGATCACTTCTTTTTTGTCGGGCAGAATAGTGTATTCGGGCTCGAAGTTATTTTCCACGTCAATCCCGAATCCCTTTTGAGGGAGATCTCTAATATGGCCAAGGGAAGATTCAAAAATATAGTCCGCCCCTAAGAATTTTCTTAAGGTTTTTATTTTTGTAGGGGACTCTACAATAATAAGAGATTTGGCCATTAGATTTCCTTCAAGGGGTTAATTAGAGTCTGGTTATTTCTAGTATATTGCGCCTGCAAGTAAGCCGGGTCGCCGGGGGGTCATATTTTGCGAGATCCATAAAAATAAAAAATGGGCAAAACATTTGGTGTAATTGGATAGCATCTTTTCCACATTTAATACAAGGCTCTCTTTTAAGGTAAATCATTTTTTTTATGCAGTTGATGGCTGTTGTTATTTTATGATTCTGTTGCAAAAAGGAGATTTCTTTTTTACGGAATTTTTAAATTAAACTATTAGGAAAAGCAATGTGCATTATGATTTACAAATTGAGTGTTGTTTTAAAATACATTATTTAATTACAAGTCTATTTAGGTGAGCGTAGTGCGTACAGCGGTGTGCTTAGGAGGCTTTAAGTCTCATGTATTTGACTAGTCTTCAAGGAAGTATGGTATGAAAAGGGTCCTTCTATCGATTTGGAGCTTATGCTCTTGTTTCTGCCATAGCATGGCCCCGGATACACAATCTATTGTGGCTCCATTCGAAGCCGCTCCCTTGGGCTTTAGTCGTGGTATCGCACAACATGATTTCCATATAGGTGGTGATGCGCAGCATGAGGTTAAGATTCCTAAAATTGCGCACTTTATATGGCTAGGTGGTAGAACACCACCTGCAGCTTTTTTAGAGAATATACAAGATTGGGTGGAAAAGAACCCTGGCTGGACAATTGTTTTATGGGCTGATGTATTTCGGTCTATTCCTTTTGCAGACGTGCAGTTGAGAAGAGTGCAAGACTTTTCTTTTACAAGGCTTGCCGATCGGTATTTCTCCTCTCACAGCTTTCGGGAGAAATCAGAGCTACTACGCTATGAAATTCTTTGGCAAGAAGGGGGCGTATGTATCGATCATTCTGCCAGTTGCCCTTACTCCCTAGACTATCTGCATCAGTCTTATGAGCTTTATTGTTGTCTGCAGTCGCCTTATAAACCTCTTATTGGAAATAAGGTTTTACGTAGTAATGGAGTTATCGGTGCCAGGCCTTATCATCCTGCTGTATCTAAAGTTATAGATCTTATTGATAGTCAATGGGATGGAAGCGCAATTACTCCTTTAACAGCTGCTTTAAAAGACGCTTTAGACAAAGAACACTCTATCGATATGGTGGTGCTTCCACCGGCCTATTTTTTTGTTCAAGAGGGAGTTCAGTCCTTTTTCGCTAACTATTTGTATGCGAATGCATGGAGTAAAAATATCCGGGGAAGTAGTGATTTTGAGCAACTTATTCCAAACTTTTCTCTGACAGCTAGCAATGCGCATAATAAAATGCTCATTCATTTTTTTGGCATCTGTGCTATTTCTTTAATCGCCTCTATTATGCTCTCTGTAATTATGCTCAAATTTAAGCAGCGTTATTTTCCTAAGGATTAAGAGGTAGGAGGTGCTATGGCAACAGAGCGAATATCTACTATAGCCAGCCCAGATTACTCCTTTATGCAGACAATCTCTGTATCAAAATCTTCTTGAGATTTTTTTTTTAACCACGTATATTTTGCGGGATTTTCTTTGCGGAAGGATCCAAGATCTGATGCTCTACGCCATCATTCTGGAATGGATTTGTATGTTTGGGAGCCTTTTGGTGTGATTAAAAAGAACTTAACCCTGGAAGGTCCATGTGAATAGAAAAAAGGCTTACCTTAGTTTTCTTTTGGCCTTTCTGATTCTTATATCGGGAATCCAGCTCGCTCCTGTTCTTGCGGGGATCACTTATAAGGATTTTTATGTTCTTACCGGAAAAAAAACCCCTTTTGGAAGAAACCTTTCTCTGAGAGATGCTGAAGATCTGAAGTTTTTTAAAAAGACTTACCTTGCCAATTACTCAGAAAAAGCAAAGGAAAAAAAGGGCGTAACAATCCCCAAAGTCATCCATTATATCTGGCTTGGCCCTAAAGAATTCCCCTCAAAATCCATCGACTATATCACCTCGTGGGTTCAGCATCACCCTGACTGGAGTTTTATATTCTGGACCGATGATCAAGAGCGGACTGTCCCTCACCCTAAAATGGAAAAAAGGCTTATTTCGGATTTGGCATCCCCATTCCTATCTACTTATTATGAAAGATCCGATAACTTTGGGGAAAAATCAGATCTCATTCGATATGAGATCTTATATCGGCAAGGGGGCTTGTATGTCGATCATGACATTGAATGTTATCAGAGTTTTTCTTCTTTTGCTTCTTCTGTAGATTTTTTTGCTGGCTTAGAGCCAATGTATAAAGATATAGGCATTGATACGAGAGTCTTTCCGTCTAATGCATTAATTGGGACGCGTCCTTTTCATCCTGTACTGTTAAAGACCATTGAGCTTGTAGAAGATCGGTGGAAAGAGGTTGATGATGCCTTCCCTGGGAAAGATGCCCGGAGCTGCACGTTAAAAGTTCTGCATAGAACGTTATATAGTTTTATGTTGGCAACGAAAGAAGGAGTAAATCTTCATGGCAACAAAGATGTGATCTTTCCTGCCTCCTTTTTTTATCCAGACCGCATTACAACAAAAAAAACCTTTGATCTCTGGCGGTCTAAAAACTTGATCTGGGCCTCTCATAAGTCTGTTGGGATCTGGAAGCCAAAAAATGATCAACCGATACCAATAAATGAAGTCGCGGTGCTAAAAGCCAAGAATAAAGCATTAATGAAAAAATATAAGAATGCAAAAATTTTGCTCTACTGTAATTTTCTGGCATGTGGTGTCTGTCTCTATTTTATCCTTAAAGGCTTTTTCGTTAGAAAAGGCTCGGGCTTTTCACGGTGAGATGATCTCAGATCTGGATTTGATTACACTGGCTAAATCAGGGTTTTGGCCAGGTCCTCTTGAGCCGGAAGATCTTTTTTTGCAAAGAATTGCACGTACCCGATATATGCATACACAAAACCAGTCTGTATTCAATCCTTTGATGGCGCAGTCTATATCGGAGATTACAGAGGCTCGATTTGGGATTTCAATCCTAGAAGTGCCTATTATTTTTTGTAATAAGGGTTTGTCTTTTTGGGAAGGGGCTGCTTTATGGATAGAAAAGAGTGAGGGATATGTTGTTCCCGAGATCCAGGTAAGAACCGGATTTCAAAAAGGCTCGTATCTTTTCTATGATACAAAAGAGGTTGTTTCCCATGAAATGCTACATGCGGCAAGAGTTTATTATAACGAGCCTAGATATGAAGAGATTCTAGCTTATCAAACTGCAAGGAGTCCTTTTCGTAAGTACATGGGGCCTTTGTTTGAAACGCCTACGCAGACATGGGTGTTTATGTCCTTATTCGGTATCGGATTGATTGCGGATATTATCTGCCCAATAGTCGGTCTATTGCATGAGATCCCTTGGCTGTTGGTTGCTGTCTTGTGGATTCTCTTTTTAGGTTTCCGATTACATTTGCGCCAGAAAACCTTTAGAAAAGCGCTATTGCATTTGCAGCAGGTTCTTTCTGAGCCCACAGAGGCATTAAGTATGATGGCAAAACTTACCGATGTAGAAATAGAGGTGTTTTCTCACCTTAATTCCCATCAGATTCTCGCTTTTTTGCAATCTAAACAAGATTCTGAATTAAGGATGAGGATGTTAATCTTGATCCATTTCTCCAATGGCTTGCATTCGAGCCACATCAGTTATTCCCCCTACGGATAGGGTGGTTGGCTTAATTACCTACCTTAAAAACCGCATCTAATATCCTTTTTTTAAGGTAGAATTATAGCTCTGTTGAAAGAGCTGTTCATTTTTTTGGAATAAGAAAGAAAAACGGGCTATTTTTCTTTAGTTGTCTGAAGTCAATTATTTTAATGAAAATACCGTGGATTAGAGAATGCCTAAAA
>CAMDPQ010000073.1 GCA_945905275.1 Chlamydia trachomatis | reverse complement strand
AACAGGACAGAGAGCAGCACATAATCCAAGAACTCATAGTCATTGCAGATACGATCTTCATGGAACCCTACCCTGTATTTTCATGTCATTAAATCGAGATGTACTGCTTTTTTATTTTAAAGTCTAGATGGATTTTAAGAGAACCCTCTCACATCCATCAAGTGCATCATCTCTGAGTACATACAGCTCTTTCTTACGAGATCCCCATTCCCGAATGGAGTCTGCGGCTCTTGCTTGGTTTTTTAGAACAGACCCGTAAAACAAATGACCACTACATCGAGCAGACCAATGAATCCAATTGACTTTAGCCCTTTGTTGGCATAAATTTTCTGACACATAAAAAATGATTGCTCATGAAAAAAACCTTAAAAGCTCTAGCCTACGTAAGCCTTATAGTCCTTTCTTGTATTGGTCTGCAAAAATTTTGCAGAAGTAAAACAGATGGGTTTGCACGTTGGAAAATTAGCTCCTCGATGATTTTCCATCCGGAATTTGAAACTACATCCCTTACTAACGACCAAACAATCGAGCTCGAGCAGGCGCTTAATCAGCCTTATCACTATTTAGGGAAAGGGGCTCAGTGTTTTGCTTTTGTCTCAGAAGATCAGCAATTTGTCATCAAGTTTTTTAAGCTCTACCAGCTATGTCCTTCCTCCTGGCTCTCAGAAACTCCAATCCCTTCTTTTTTAGAAAAATGGCGCCAAGAAAAAGTTGAAAGAAAATGGGGTGAGCTCTCTCGTGATTTTATCAGCTATAAAATCGCTTTTGATTCGTTAAAGGAAGACACAGGACTCGTTTATGCCCATCTGAATAAATCCAAAAACCTCCATAAAAGTCTCACCTTCTATGATAAAATCAAAATCAAACACGATATCGATCTAGATTCCATGCAGTTTTTAATCCAAAAAAAAGCAGACTTATTCTATCCAGCAATACAAAACATGATCGATTATGGCAATACAGAAAAAGCAAAACAGCATATCGAGCAGCTAGTCCATTACCTGGCTATGCGCTCACGTCTTGGGCTCTACGACAAAGATCCAGATATTAACACTAACTTTGGAATTGCAAGAGGGAAAACGGTACAGATTGATGTAGGACGATTTAGACCCGATCCCATGCGAGCTGAAGCTTCCATCTATATCGACGATATCACCCGAGTCACTGACAACCTACGCCAGTGGTTGCAGGCCCAAGATCAAACACTTGCAGAGGCATTAATGGAATCAATAGAGCAGTTAAAGCTTCAAACTAACACTCCGCCACCCTTTTGAAAACCATGAAAAACAAACATCTGTCCGTTGCGCTAGCACTCTTAACTCTGACCTACGCTCTATTTTATCCAACTGTGAATAAGCTATATAGAACAAGGCAACACTTTTCCCTGTCCAATATCAGCTCAAGTCTCACCTATGAGCCTCAGGACTGCTTTACTCTCCAGTCACCCCCACAGCTCGAGCATACTCTAGATCAACCCTATCGCTATGCAGAACAAAGCAGCGACTCCTTTAACTTCATTTCCAAAGATGGCAACTATGTTCTCAAGTTGATTAAACGCCCTAGGAAGACCCCTGTCACCTTTTTCTTACCCCCCCCCACAGCTTTTAAAAAAAAAGAACACATTTGGGCAAGCTATCTGATTACAGGCAATATACTCAAAGAAGAAACAGGATTACTCTTTCTACACCTACAACGGACGGATCAACTCCACAAAAACCTCACTGTATCCGATAAGTATGGAAAGATCTACACCATCGATCTGAATGATTATGCCTTCCTGATTCAAAAAAACACCCATCAGATCTATCCAACAATTGTCCACTGGATGCAACAGGGTCAGAGTGACAAAGCAAAAGCGTTGATTGATAATATGCTACAAGTGGTTCGCTCTACAGAAGGGAAATCGATTGGCTACAAAAAAGCTACAATGAAAAAAACTTTTGGATGCATAGATGAACAATGCCTGTTGATTGATGTAGGACAATTGCAAAACCACCTACCGACTAAATCCTATAGGGAGGATATAGATGATGTCACCAAAAGATTTAATAAATGGCTCCAAAAGCACTACCCAGAACTCAGCACTCACCTAGAAAACCAACTGCGAGAATGGAAAGACAACACGTAATAAGTCACGGGCAACCCGGACAATCTACATGATCAAAAAACGATACCTTTATGTGACGATCGCACTTACCCTACTCACCTATTTTGCATCCAATGCGACTATCCGAAACTTCTACCGGAAAAATAAAAAATTCTCTCTCTCAAGCATCCGACCTACCCCCCCTTTTTATCCAAACCAAACGCTGCCCCCTTTAAGCACAGAACAAGAAAAAGAAGTAGCATCGGCCATGGATCAAAACTACACGTATTTAGGCCGTGGGGGGCAGTGCTTTGCCTTTCTATCAGAAGATGGCAAGTATGTACTCAAACTATTAAACCAAAAAAGAAAAAAAGACCCTTTTTACATTTCGTCCCTACTGAGCATCTTTGCGAAAAAGAGCTTACAAAAAAAAATAGATCATAGAAAAAAAGAAAACCTCTCTCGTATCGCAAGCAATGAAGTAGATGCTAAAAGCTACCTGATGGCAATCCAAGAACTAAAAGAGCTTACAGGAGTCTTATTTATCCATCTGCAGATGACCTCTCATCTACTAAAAACACTGACTGTATCGGATAAATCTGGCAAAAAACACACCCTAGCGCTTGATCATTATGAATTTCTCATCCAGAGAAAAGCTGAGCTAATTTATGACAAAATCACGAAATGGATGCAGGAGGGCAAGCAAGAAAAAGCCCAAGGGCTAATTAGCAATGTGATCCAAGCCGTCATTACCCGCTCTGAGCAATCGATCATCGATGATGATCCACGCATCGACAAGAACTTTGGTTGTATCGAGGAGCGCTGTCTATTTATCGATGTAGGGCGCTTTAGAAAACACCCACAGATCGCAGATCCCTCCATATATTTACAAGATCTAGAAAGAATTACGCTACCCTTGAAAATCTGGCTGTCGGACAAACACCCTCACCTTAAAATAGATTTAGAAAATAAGCTCATAGAATTAAAAAACCTATATCACACAAATGAGGATCTCTTATGATCCGAATGGGATAAGACAAATCACAATACATATGATGAAAAAAAAACACCTTTATCTATTTGCTGCCTTATTTACTCTAGGAGCCTACCTTACGTATGAGTATGGTACCCGCAAAGCCATGAACGCAACAAATGAATTCTTTCTTGCTAAAATTCAGTCCACCCTAACCTTTAATCCTGAATATAACCTCGAACCCCTTCCTGAAAAAGACCAACAAGAACTGGCCTGTGCACTCACACAAAACTACACATATTTAGGACATGGGGGTCAATGCTTTGCCTTTGTATCAGAAGATAACAGGTATGTCTTAAAATTCTTGAACCACAGCAAAAGACGCCTCTCTTTCTACTCCTCATGGCCCCTCCTCCCTGCTTCCTTACAAAAACGGATCAACAAAAAAACTGAGAGGAAAAAGGAAAAACAACAGCGCGATTTTACAAGTTACCTCATAGCCATACGAGACTTACAAGAGCAGACAGGAATGATTTTCGTTCATCTCAATAAAACCACTTCATTACACAAAACGATTGTCATCACCGATAAAAAAGGGGAACATTTTACGATCCATCTAGATCATTATGAATTCCTCCTCCAAAAAAAAGCGGATAATATTTATAATAAGATCCGATTTTTTATGGATAACAGCCAACAAGCCAAAGCAGAGTCTTTGATTGACAGTCTGATCACCTCTCTTATCGCTCGATCTAAAAAATCAATTATTGACGATGACGCTATCCTGCATAAAAACTTTGGGTGTATCGATGACAAATGTCTCTTTATTGATGTAGGCCGCTTTAGAAAAGACCCCCGTATTGCAGACCCTACCATGTATATCGAAGATATCTATCGTATTACAACACCCTTTACACGGTGGCTAAAACAAAATTATTCGGAACTAGACATATATTTAGATGGAAGGATCCAAGAGCTACGAAAAAAATCCACGAACGCGTAAAAACCTTCTGTAATTCCTCATAAGAGCCTAGAACGAAGTAACAGGGACGTTAGCTGGTTGTTCCCCTGCATTTTTAGAGAAAAATACAACCATTATTAACATAGCAACACTCTATGGAACCTGTCGCAAATGCATTGACCCATAACAAGAACAAAGCTTTAGAAGGGATTGCTCATCCCTTCCTGTTAAATACGATAACTACGCTAACACAGGGGGATATCTGCTAAGAAGAGCTCAAAACCAGCTCATCAATCATTTCTTCTATAAAAAGACAGGTATTCGAGTCCTGAGCACGCAGGCTTTTTCTAAGCTGTTGCGTTTTTTTAAGAAGCTCTTTTCTCATGGAGCTAGGCTCTTGCAGAAGATTATTTCTACGAAAGGAGCCTATATCAATCTGTATTAAATCCTCTTCTAGGTAAGCATAATTCCGATATAATCCAGCATCAGTATCTTCAATCCCCTTACGAGAACGATCTGCGATAAAGCGCAGGAACGAGGCAATCTCTTTTTTAAGCCCTGCTTGATTATGTGTGAGAAGGTCTTTTTTGAACGTTGTAAACGCAAGCTCCCCTTTTTTCTGAAGAGCAAAGGGAGCTTGATCTATGTGTAGCTCGATCTCCACACCTATACGATCGACAATACGTACGGTAGGGTGTAATCCTTTCGTTGTATTTAAATGCACATAGAGCAAGCCTGTTTCCTCTTTTAGATCATCATAGGCAAGCTTACAGCTAGAAAAAATTTTACGATGTTTTTTTTCCCGATACGCCATCCAACTCTCCTGCAATTGCTTTACCCTGCCGACAGTCGACATCTTCTGTATAAAATCAGGTACTCTCATGTGGTGCATTTTAAACAGTTTGAGCACATATTTCCCATCTGCAGAAATAAAAGAATATCCCTGTCCTCCATGACCTAAAAAATGGTATCTTTGGCTCAGAAGATGATTAACTTGATCTATTTGTGGATCTGTAACCGAAGAGATAACATAACGTTCATCGAAGGGGAAGTAAGAAAGGACTTTACTGACTTGAAAACCCGCTGTCTGATGATGGCAAAAGCGTTCCACACCAACAGTTAAGGCAAGTCCTAGAATGATTTTTAAGGTAAGATGTTTTTTATTCTTCATTTATAGGGTTTCGATTTTTTTATCGATATAGACATTCAGTTCATTAGAATTCATCCTAATAAGCCAGGATTTTAACGGTTGTAGGATCTGAGTTATCTCTTTTTTTTGATTTAGAGGTAGTTGGAGGCTGTCATCTATGCTAAACGATCCAACATCAATTTGCACAGCTTTTCCTTTCACATATCCGAAGTTAATCGCTAAATGGGGATCCTGATCAGCAAGCCCTTGGCGACAACGATATTCCAGGTAGTCAATCAAAGAGTCAATGGCTTGTTTGGCTTTATCTATCTGATCGGTCTCTATCAAAGTTTGTAAGACCGTAAAAATCATGTCGGCTTTTTTTTGGATGATAAACTCTGTTTGGCTTACATCAATGGTATGCCGCACACCAATTTTATCAAATAAGGTGACTACCTGACCTATCCTGTTGTTGCGGTTGAGTTGGATATGAATAAGACCTGTTTGTTCTGGGATTCTTTCCATAGCCAGAAGAACACTTGCAAAAAGAACTTCTTTTCTTTTGTGCTGTATTCTTGCGTTTTTTTTCTGCAAATATTGGATCCGATAGGTATCCAAAACGGAGGGTAAAGCGAATTTTGATAGTATCGAGGTCTCTATAAGGTGCTGATGTTTGAAAAATTTAAGGACATATTCCTGATCATGACTGCTAAAACAATAACAAGTACCCCCATGCCCGATATAATAAAAAGGCTGAGTTAAAATCTTCTTAAGCTCCTCTTCTTTTTGCATAGAAACAGGGGGAGTATTCCAGCAAGGCTCGTATTCTAGTGTCGATAAGATTTTATAATCTCTAAATCCTGCCGTCAGCCGATAACACCCCCTTTCCACACCCAGGGCTATGATACAGTATCCTGTCCATCTGAGGGTTTTATGGGAGCAAAACAGTGCTATGAACACCCTAAAAGCTCTCAAGAGTCCTTTAGTAAAGAGGGTAAACTGGTTTTTTACAGCTTTTACAACGGAAATACACATGTCGTTATGATGATCCTGACGGAGCCAGGTGCTGTTTCTCTACTTCTTGGAGGGATTGTTCTAGATAGTCTTGGAGTTCTGGATAAGTGGTACTAAGCCATTCTTTAAATTTTTTTGTAATCGAATGTAAGTCTTGGATATATTCTTTAGGCTCTGCTATCTGTTTGTCTCGTCTAAAACGTCCTACATCGATAAAGAGGCATTTTTCATCGATACATCCGAAGTTTCTATGGATCTTTGCATCATCATCGATAATAGCTGCTTGCGATCGAGCAACTACAGTACTGATAATACTAGAGATCAGTGCCTGTGCTCTTACCTGCTGCCCTGTTTTCATGAAAACATCGATTTTTTCATAGATAAGACCTGCTTTTTTCTGCACAAGAAACTCATAATCATCGAGATTAAGTGTAAATTCCCTCCCCGCCTTATCGGAGATAGATAAGGTTTTTCTTAGGTTTTTCGTTTGATTCAGGTGGAGAAAAAGGATGCCTGTATCCTCTTTGAGCTCTTGTATCGATAAGAGGTAGCTTTGGAAATCCCGCTGGTGCTTTCTCTTTCTGAGATCCATCTTTTGTTGCAGACGTTCTTTGGCAAAAGAAGGAAGGGGAAGAGCGCTATAAAAAGGAGGAGCTTTTTTCTGCTGCCTTAAAAACTTGATTACATATTGGTCATCTTCCGATACAAAGGCAAAGCATTGACCTCCCTGTCCAAGATAGTGATAGTCTTGATTGAATGCGCAAGCGAGATTTCTTTGTTCCGTAAGACTTAGCGCTTCCAGGCAGTGTTCTGGATGGAAGGGAGCTATCACCTTGATCTTAGACAGAGAGAATCCCCCCGTTTTAATGTGATGTCTTTTTATGAGATAAATAGAGCTGCAAACAGCAACCGCTGCGATGAGAATGGTTAGAGTAGTTTTTTTCATATGTAGCAAGATTTTGTGTGTCAGTGTTTTTGGATTATGCAGGTTCGTTTGATATAGCTAATGAACATGGTTGTATCTGTCTAGATTATTTCTGTTTGAATGTATGCAAAAAACAGGCGAAAGTCAATGGTATTTCAGACACCATGGCCCCCACCTGGAGAATCATGAGATCAATTAAGACCCGTCCCGAGTACGGGGAACAATGCAATGAGTCCTTTCGACATGATCTCTACCGCAATAGCTGCTAAAATAAGCCCACCGATTCTCCCCATGATATGAATCCCGTTGGTACCAAGTATTTTTTCCAATCTTGTTGCAAAATATAGGCACAGTCCAAGGGTGAGAGCAACAAAAACACTAGAGAGAGATAAAAGAAACCTGCTGTTGATACCTGGAAAATTCGTGGCAAAGACAATGCCAGTCGAGATAGCACCAGGGCCTGCAATAATCGGTATAGCAAGAGGAACGACCGCGATAGAAGCCTTTTTTTTCACCTCAGCATCTGTTCCTACATCCCGATTGATGGGGCTATCTTCCGCATTGAGTAAGGATAAAGCTAAAAGGAATAGAACAAAACCTCCTGCCAGCTGAAAGGCGGACAGACGGATGTCGAAAAACTCGAGAAGAGGCCGGCCGATCCATAGAGAGATCAAAAAAATCAGTCCTACAGCAAATGTCGTAACACCGGCAATCTGTTTTTTTTCATCAATTGTTCGTCCTTTCGTGAATCCCAGAACCGCAGGTATAGCGGAGAATGGGTTACATACCACAAGTAAAGAAACATAAAACTTAAGACAATCACCAAAATCCATATTAGGTTCCTCTATAAAAAACCAAAGATACCACTTATCTATACCACTTGCCAAGAAATTTTCATAATAGGCTATCCTCTTTCAGCTATTATAGGTCTAAATTTTTAAGAGGGGCATTTAAGTAATCCCTGACCACTTATCATGTTACATAGACAAAAAAATCATCCTATACAGAAAAAGTGAGCCTTGTCACTTTTCAGGGTGTTAGTGACTGTTAAAAATAAATGGAATAGTTTATGCTGTTTTTCTAGGCGTAATTGTATAGTTCCATTGCAAGCTGTAACCAACACCCTATCAGAGCTTAATTTTTTAGGCGCCCAATTCTAAGGCAGAAGCTCATGGAGTTTGTTATCCCAAGTTCAGCGCAACAAAATCTAGATTCCGTTGCCGCTGAACTTAGCTTAGAAGCTTTTCAGGAAAAAGAGACTCCGTCATACAACTAAGTCCTTCAAAACCCTTATCTCAGATCTACAGGATCTGTATGGATGAAGATCCTTGGGTCCTCCGACAAATGCGTAGCTCTGTGCATGAAGGTGATATAGCCTTAGTTCAAAGTATTCTATGTCACGGAATCCATATGCCTGCCTTTTTATCGTTTTAATCTTATTATTAAAAAAATTTTCTAATCAATTCATCTTTATCTTCCCCCCTATGAGAAGGTACACATTTGTCGGACGAGCCTAATTTTAGGAAATCCAGGGCATTTGCGATCATAAATATCTCATGTTAAAGTGTTTAAAATGAGCATTTTAACATTTTCCTTGATAAATGTTAAGTAATTATTTTTGAGAGAATTTCACGAAAAAAGTGAAA
>CAMDPQ010000072.1 GCA_945905275.1 Chlamydia trachomatis | reverse complement strand
TCTCTACTCGATCAATACCTTTATTTTAAAAAAATCCCCTTGAGTTCCAAGTCTATATTTCTTTATAATGGTTTTTTCACCGGGGACCTCTTAGAGCAAGACGGTCCGAACCAGGTCAGGACCGGAAGGTAGCAGCCTTAAGGATTTGGATTGTGCTTTGAGCCCTCTCCGGTGTTTCTTTTAAAATGTAAAATCACATCCGACTAAGATCCCGTGCAGAATCACAGGTCCTTTATGGTAAAATCTTTCATTCGAAGGGTCTGAGCTTGTACTATACTGCCCTACAGACAAAGCAAGTCCTGAAGCATAAAACATCTGATAACCTGCGTGAATATTCACTCCATTGGACACCCTATAACCCACTCTAGTTTCCACATCAGCAAAGACAACATTTTGTGAGTGCTGTTTCTTATAATCCCAAATATAGACGGTATCATTGTCATCTAAAAGCAAAGCGCTTCCATACGCCCTATTCAACCCAAGACCCCCTAACCCTTTTAGATCGAATTGGAATCCCATGTAGGGATTAGTTTGGAAATCAAAACCACCCTGTATCCCAATCACATCATTATTCCCTTTTGTACGATAATGACTCGTAATGCTAGATGTGACACATTTAGAGGTTGGATTTGTGGTATAGGCGAGATTTGATTTTTCATGTAAATGAAAATACCGAATACCAAAAATACCAGAAAACACAAAATAATCTTTGCCTCTCATAGCAGAATGTCTCCAGTAGTTCGTCTCCATTGTATAGAAATGACTTCTGTAGTGAGCGGTTGCCTGATCTGCAAAGTTATAATCCTCTGTTTCATTATAGGTATGAAAAGGATAAGATATCGTGCCCTCTCCATGCACTGTCTTCGATCCTGACCAAGGAAGAACATACATAAATGTGGATTCATAACTCGACTTGGTATCAGGATGATAATACCCGCCGATCTTCAATCCAGATTCAAAATCCATTTTATTTACAAGATCTTGACTGGAGATGACAATCGTCGACCAACAACCATTATCGCAATACCGTTCAGAAGAGTCTTTTGCAAGCTTACGATCCGTGACCTTTGCTCTTTTTAAATATACGTACTCTGTAGTGATCGTCCAGTGGCGATCAATCTCTGCAGGGGTTGCAAGTAAGGGCCAACACACGACAGACATTGCAGATAGAGACAACCATTGTTTTGCAGCTCTCATGGAACTAAACCTTTGTATGACAGAAGGCTTAGATTAGAGTAGATAAAAAATATAGTACACAAAAAAACATACAGTTTTTTTGAAGCAATGATCCGACACTGACCATGGAAAGAGTATTCCTTATTGCTTCAGAAATAAATCCTGTTTATGAGTAAGCGCCCTGCGCATAATACTTTCTGCATTAAAACCATTGAGCTCTGAGAGCCAAACCAGATGTAAAAATTCTTGGGCGATCTCCTGCTCTGATAATGTTTGTTGCATCCGGTCTGTAAAGAGGGGAAAAGAACTTTTCATCATAATGCTTAGGACCCTCTGAGCCCTTGCTATCAGAGGCATAGATGGTGGGATCCCATCAAAAGCATGAGTTCTTACATCCTTACCCTTCTCCTCTTTTTTAATCTTCTCCCAATTTTTCTCAATCTCTTCTTCTGTCGTGATTTTTTGATCACCAAAGACATGCGGATGTCTGCGGATCAATTTCTCTTTGACGGTATCTATAATCTGTTGCATCGTAAATCGCCCTTCTTTCTGAGCGATTTTGGCATAAAAAATAATGGTATAGAGCAAATCACCCAGTTCTTCTATGATTTTGAAATCATCATTAGAATCAACAGCTTCCAGTACTTCATGAGTCTCTTCTAACACATACTGTTGCAGTGTCGCAAATGTTTGTTTTCGATCCCATAAGCAACCATCAGGGCCATGTAAAATAGCGGCTATTTCCATGAGTTCGTCAAAGTTTTTCATTATTATTTTCCCTTCTTTATGTCAGGGGCTGATCCTACCCTAGAGGCAAGTTTATCTTCAATGTATTCACTTAAGGGATCCTAAGGAACTAAGCGTCACACCTGCATCAGGAATTTTTTGATTTTTCATAGATAAACACATTTCTTACGTGCTACCCCTTTTACACCTCGAAGAACAAAAAAAATATAAGCTGCCACAGGCACTCTACATCTTTTTCTATCCATTAAAACAGAAGTGGCTACAATACGCTCAAAACAAGTGTTGTAATCAGAATGGGGATCTGACATGGACCACAAAGGGATATTTATAGCCTCTACCGGACAAAATATCGGCAAAACAACCACAAGCCTTGGGCTACTTGCAGGCCTGATCAAAAGGGGCCTGAAAACAAGCTTTATGAAGCCTGTCGGACAAGAACATATCACAGTGTCATCTGGAGAACATGTCGATAAAGACGTTATCCTAATGAAAGACTACTTTACCCTTCCAGATCCTTATGAACAAATGAGCCCTGTCCTCATTCCTAAAGGCTTTACCAAAGATTTTATAGATCAAAAAATATCCTCTTCTCTTTTACAAGAAAAAATTGAACAAAGCTACAGAGCCCTCTGTAAAAATAACGCCTTTATGATTGTGGAAGGTACGGGACATGTAGGGGTGGGCTCTATTATCCAACTCAATAATGCGCAAGTTGCTAAAGCGTTAGACCTGCCGGTCATCCTCATTGCTTCTGGAGGTCTTGGTTCTGCCTTTGATGAACTCACCTTAAATAAAACCTTATGCGATCAATATCAAGTAAAGATCCTTGGCGTCATTCTCAATCGAGTAAAAGTCGATAAAATCGACATGATTACACACTATATGAGCAAGGCACTAGAGCAATGGAATATCCCTTTACTAGGGTGTCTTCCATTCGATCCTTTTTTAAGTACTCCTAGCATGCAGGACCTAGAACTACTTTTTAACACATCGTTACTATCAGGAGAGGAACATAGACTCAGGCACTTTGAGACAATACGTCTTGTAGCCACCTCTATCGATGTCTTTCGGGAAATGATCACACCGAATCAAATTATTCTCACCCCTGCTAACAGAGAAGAAATCATCCTAGCTATCGTATCCAAACAGCTGGAATTACAGCACTTTCCTTCGAAAGAAGACCTAGGTGCAGGGCTTATCCTCACGGGAGAGCTTAGGCCTAGACATTTTATTCTTGAGCAGTTACAGCAAGCCCATATCCCGATGATTTACACTCCGGTTCACAGTCATGTCGCAATGGAAATGCTCACCAATTTTACAGCGAAGATTCGGAAAGAAGACGAAAGGAAAATTCAAGAAGCGATTGAAGTTGTCAGCTCTCATATCGATTTTGATCACCTTTTAGAGCTAGTAAGCTGCTATAAAAATGATGAAAAGAGGAAAATACAACAGAAAGATCTACTTCCTTAATACAGGCTCCTGTCTGACAGGAACGTAACCTCGAACATCGTTTCTCAAAGGTTTTGTTATAGGGACAGGTCCCCTGCACAGCTATATGAAGGGCACCTAATGGGTTATATACCCTCGCAGAAGACGGGCCAAATACAGTAAATGTAGGCACCCCTGCGCTGGCGGCCAGATGTAGCGCTGCAGAATCTGCGCAAATCACACCATCCATTTTTTGCATAAACGCCTGCAAAAACTCCAAAGTCACATTCCCAATGATAGTGGCCGCATCCAGAAAAGATTCTGCTAACCGACTGACCCTGATTTTTTCTTGTAGCCCATGATATATAAAAATAAATCGAGCCTGATAGGCAGAGTGAATATGGTGTAATAGCTTTAGCGCTGTTTCATCAGACAGCTGTTTATTTGGCCATTGAGATCCCAATGCCACCATAAAAACAGGATGTATTGAGGAAGGGTTTATGGGAGCCATTGACTCTAAGCGGATCCTTTCGATCTCAGGCAAAACAAGGGAAACTCCCTTAGGATGAAAAACCGAGATGTCTTCAAAAAAAGTTTGGAGCATTTGGATGTAAAAAGCGGAGATATTCTGATCTTTTTCTATATCGACATGGGTATCGGTAAACCAAAGATTGGATGTTTCTGGCACACAGCGCTTGGAAAAACCGATTTTCTTCTTAGCTTTACAGAAAAAGTCTATAAGGCCTGATTTAAAATTACCTTGTAGATCAAATAGCAGGTCGTATTCATGATGGGCAATATCATGAATAGCTTGTTGTATTTCGATCCTAGTTTCCTTTGCAAAAGGAGAGGCTCTCCATTTTTTTGTATCCACTACTTTGACTTGATGAATATAGGGATGGGCTGCAAGAAAAGAAGCAGACGGTTTTTCTACAATCCAATCAATTTTGGATTGAGGGAATCGATGATGTAAATATTCTAATACCCCGAGCGACTGTACGACATCTCCGATAGCGGAGGTTTTTACAATAAGTATTGTATTCATAAATACTAAGATAACACAAATGAGCACTAAAAAACCAGTGTCTCAAATAAAAATAATCTATATATGATTTTTTTGAATTTGCTCAAGCAATAAACTAGATGTAGAAAGGACATGTAAACTGAGTTTAAGCTGATCAGAGAGCACCACAAAATCTTCAGCAATCGATGAGGTAATCCACAGATCCTGTCGCGTTAAAGGATGGATAAAATGCAAAGCCCATGCATGAAGCATCTGCCTTGCTGGCTGGATGGGACACATAAAGGTTTTTGCGTATTGATAATCCCCTAGAATAGGATGACCTACTTCCTTTAAATGGACTCTTAATTGATGAGTCCTACCTGTTTTAGGCTCTAATAAAAGCAAGGAGCATCGCAATCCTTTAGCCAAACTCCTCCAATAGGTTGTCGCTTTCTCCCCATCCTGTTCGCCAACCTGGCCATAAATGGTCTGTCCTTGATAACTCCCCTTTTTTCCAAGATAATTATCAATCACACCCGATTTTTTAGGTAAGGCGCCATCTATCAAAGCAATGTAGTACTTATCCACCCCTTTTTTGGAAAACAGCTCTTTCATAGCCTGAAGCATGACAGGCGTTTTAGCAAGCATCAGCAACCCTGATGTATCTTTATCTAAACGATGAATCAAAGAAAGGGGCCGAGTCGATCCGATCATCTGCGCAATGGCAAAGGGATCACTGACTACACCAGGCGGTTTATTCACAATTAGTAGATCTGCATCCTCAAAGACAATCTCACATTGCATAAGATGGCAGGCAGTGGGTAAAATCGCCCTGAGTTCCACAACATCTCCTCTGACCACTTTACAAGAAGAAAAAAACTCAACTCTGCCATTTAGAAGGCATTCTTTGGCTTCGATGGCTCTTTTCAGACTTTTTACCGACGAAATATCAGGACATTTTTTCTTCAAAAAAGTAAGCAGAGACAAGCCATGATGCTCTTCTTCTACCTTGAATTTCATAGCCTCTTTTTTATTCTTCATAACATCTCTATAAAATCAATAAGGAGCCGAACACCTACACCAGTGGCAACTGTTGGATGATACGGTTTTGTTTCAGATAGATAGGCAGTGCCCGCAATATCAATATGGGCCCATGGGATCGTCGAATCAATAAACTGCTGCAAAAATATAGCACCTTTACCGGCAGAGGCTTTTCGCCCTCCAGAATTCTTGATGTCAGCAATGGAAGATTTTAGTCCTTCCTTATATTCCGGATAGATAGGAAGACGCCATACCCTTTCAAAAGTTCTCTCTCCTGATTCCATTAACTGCTTGGCTAACAGATCGTGGTTTGAAAAAAGACCTGAAGCCTCCTCTCCTAAAGCAATTACGACACCACCGGTGAGGGTAGCCAGATCAATAATCCGTGAGGGTTTATAATGTCTTTGCAAATAAGATAGAGCATCTGCAAGGACTAAACGGCCTTCCGCATCTGTGTCATTAATCTCGACAGATTTTCCAGAATGACTGATTACGACATCTCCAGGCTTATAACTATTAGGCCCTATGGCATTTTCCGCAGAGGCTATCACTCCGATGATGTTTTTTTTCAAAGACAGCTCTTTGGCAGCTTTTAATACACCCAGCACGGCTGCAGCCCCCGCCATATCACATTTCATAGTCTCTATCGAAGCAGAAACTTTCAGGTTCAGTCCTCCTGTATCAAATGTAATACCTTTACCCACAACCGCCGTGACTTCTTTAGAACCTGGGTCCCCTATGTATTCCATAACAATTAAAGCTGGTTCTTGACTGGACCCTTTATTCACGGCAAGCAGAAGGCCCATTTTCTCCTTTTCCAGCTCTTTCTGGTGTAACACCTTCACTTTTAAAGACGGACCTTTTAGCTCTTTGGCCAACGCAGCAAGTCTTACTGCCGTCACCTCATCGGCATTCCCATTCACAAGATCTCTTGCAAAACTGACAGAAGGCATTAAGGCTATCTGTTTTTTACATAAAGCGACAAATGTTTTACTTGAACCTATGCACTGTATTTCTTGGATAAGGAATGTCGGATCTTGCTTAATACTCTCCCGTTTTAAAACATCATAGGCATAATTAGCCAGTAGGGCTCCTTCGATCATACCTACCAGATAACTCTCCTTAAGGGCAGGAAGGAAAAAAGAGGCCCCTCCCCAATGTTTACGCCTCAATAAACGAACCGCATTACCATAACAGCGTCTAATAGACTCAACAGTTACTTCTTCTTTTTTACCAAGGCCTAGCAATAGAATCCGCGGCTCCTTAAGATTTGTTGCATAAACTACACAGCTCTCATCAGCTTTAGCGAGAAAATCTTTACATTCAATAGCAATAGATGCAGATGCCATATACTCTTTGGCCGCACATGCCATTTCTACTTGATTACGATCAATCCAAAAAGGAATCACAGCGATATCTGTCCCCTTTCTTTTCGATTCATTCTGTACATGATGGATTTGCATACAGCCCCCTATAGCAACGATGGTATATATATTAACAGACGCTAACACACTCAGAGTATGTTATTCAATGGGGGATTTTTTCAAATACAATGCGTTAGTAGTAAAGAAAAAAAAGCGCAAAAGGCAACCGATATATAAAATATCGAGGAAGTATTTGCGCTTTTCTAAAAGGATTAAAACGGGATCTCATCGTCCGAGAAAGAAAGATCAGACTTACCTTGTCCTTGGATAGACTGATCGACTGCTGCATGAACAAGCTCAGGCTCATGGGCAGAAGAGTCAGAAGAACCAGAAGAATCAGAACGACCAAATGGGCTAAACATTAAATTGAGCGCAGTAACGCTCATCGACACCTGAGGCTTCCCTTCTCGATCGGTAAATATCTCTGGCTTATTTAGCTCACCCATAACAATGATCGAGCTCCCCTTTTTAAAATAACCCATCATTTTATCAAACTGCTCGCCCCATACAGTCACCTTCCACCATATAGTCTCATCTTTCGCCCCTTTTCTAGCCTTAGCAGCCACACGCAGCGTGGTGACTTTCTGACCAGATGATGTGAAGCGAACCTCGGGATCCGCACCAAGATGTCCCGCAATCGTAATCTGATTCATTGTAACGACTCCAAAAAATAATATTTATTTACTGTAGATGACAACACGTTCCGAGACGAGTACCTGGTCTGGCCGCTGCCTACTATTCTAGCTCAAGGATTATGTGGAAACAGGCAAAAAACCCCAAGGATTTTTTTAGGGTTCTACAGATAAAAACCTTAAGACTCCCTGTTACCTGCATAGATTACAGTTTTCAGCCCTAGAACATATAAAAATTTATTTACACTTACGCTTGACCCGAGATCTAGTCCCCTTAATCACTGGCCTGACCTTTTACCAAGACCGATAACCGTTTTGCAGTGCTTAAAGAAAACATCTGCTCAGCCATATTATAAATAGCTTGATTAGATACTGTTTTCAACGCATCGATGAACGTCTCAACTTGATCATCAGACACCTCTATTAAACCGTTCTGAACCTGAGCAATTAACGCATTACGCACAAGCTCGATTCTATCTGGACTGACCCTGTGGCTAAAACTCTTACCAAAAAAATCCATAAAAAGCTCGATACGCTGAGATAAATCTTCAGGCATATGCGTAGTCGATCTAATAACCAAATATTGCAATAGCTCATCTTCGAAGTTACTTAGAAAGGAATCCACATAATAGGCCGTTTGCTGCTTGGTTCTTAACTCTTCAAAAAACTCATGGTTCATGATTTGGGATATAATCAATTGTGCAGCCAAAGACTCTAACGTTCTCTTTCCGAGATTCATGACCAGAACGCAGGCATATCCTCTACGCTGGGTAGTCCGGTTTAAGACTACAGGGAGATTCCAGGAAAGAGCATCCCTTCCCTCCTCTTTTAGTAAAGCTGAGTTCCAGCTATCAGAGTCCCCTAAAAAAACAGGCTCTATGGCCTTCCAGGACTGCCGTGACTGATCTACTGATTTAGGGGTATATAAGAACCCCTTAACCTCGATTAAACGGACTAAGTCAAACATATATTGTTGATATTCATCCTGCTTCATCCTAGCACACTCTGCGAACATATCAGAAGGAGAGTACACCTTAGATGACAGATAAGATTTGGCTATTTCGAGGGCGAGTTGGGAAGGAGCTGGATCCCCTGGATCGGCATCTACAACAGAGCTCCGCACTTCTTCAAATAAATCACTAGAAATCGAATAATCCATCGCAACGGCCAAATACTCTCGTAATCCGTCTAGTGCATTTTCCCCAACCGACTCCAGACTCATTTCTATTCGATCATCATATAAGTGTAGATCCACGTTTAGCAAAATATGTGCCTCTCGAAAAGAATATGCATTGATTCGTTTCCATATCGAATTGAGCCACAAACGACCACATGCCTCATACCGTACATCTCTCATGAGCACAGGGGGTTTTAGGACGAATCTAGCCTTCATT
>CAMDPQ010000071.1 GCA_945905275.1 Chlamydia trachomatis | reverse complement strand
TCCGCATTAGCGAGGCAATCGAGGAGCCAATTGAGTGAGTGATTTGCCCGTTAGATTCTTCTTGTAATGATTGCCTAAGTATTTGTTTTAAGGTCTCCCCCTCTACATAAGGCATGGTATAATAAATCTCTGTTCCTTCGGCGTGAATATTATATATGGGAATAATTGAGGGGTGGGTCATTTGTGCTGCAATTTTAGCTTCCCGTAAAAAGCGCTCTTGTAGCGTGGGATATTTCAGCCTGTCGCTCCGAATTTTTTTTAAGGCGACCTTTCTTGCGCATGCAGCTTCATAGACGAGATAGATTTCTCCCATTCCTCCCACAGCGATTTGTTTCTCAACTTTATACGGACCAATGTAATCAGGTAGAGCATTGTCTTTAAGTGGCATAGGGTCTTCTGCAGTTTGGATGTCTTGGTAAAATCAGGTGAACTAGTTCATTACATAGTGCAGCAAATTAATCAAGGGTAGTTTTCGTTTTCGATCTCCAGTAAACTCTCGATGACCTCTATCAAAATAGATTCGCCTTTTTGCAATCTAGAATTTCCTACAATAATTTATTGTATTTTTGTGTTTGTTATTCTTTAAGTGATCGATTTTTTGGTATTTTGTGCTTTTTAATTACAGTTAATAATCAATTAATGTATTTCATCCGATAAATGAGTGCCTTCTCATAGGGGGAATGGCTAAAAAGGCTAGTTAAAGTGGTAAATGGTTTATGCTCTTACAGGGCCCATTCAACCGTGAAGTGCGACAAATAGATTACAATGTAAAATAGTTAAATGATGGCTGCTACCTCTATGCTGTTTTTTGATAAAAAAGAACCCCAGGAGGGATGCATATGCCAAAAGGCTACCACCGTTTAAACCAGAGACCAAAGATGCCAGTTGAGCGTTTTAAAACATTGAGATATCGCTGTAACGCTTGGAGTGCATCGATCAGCGCTATACCGAGAGCTTAATCATAATACAGGCCAGAGAAGATATAGGTTTCAACAGGCTCAAGAGGTGGAGTCTCAACTAGTTTATTTCAAAGGTGTTAAATTAGGCTGTTTTACTGAAACATAGGAGCCTTTGCTCTTACATAGAGACCCCCTGATTCCTGTATTGTTCATCACTGGTTCTGCCATAAGCCTGCCTTTTCTTTGATGAAATGCCTTCTTGATATTTCCTCTATACGAAAAAAGTCCAATGTTTAAAATAGACCTCTTCATGACGTATCCATTCATGTTTTAACTGGGAGCTTTTTTCATGTCAGATCGTAAAAAAATAGCCCTTACAGGGGATAGACCAACAGGGCCTTTGCACCTCGGGCATTTTATTGGGTCATTAAAAAATCGACTAGAGCTTCAGAAGACTCATAAGCAGTATGTCATGATTGCTGATGCGCAAGCACTCACAGATAATGCAGATAACCCCCAAAAGGTACGAGAAAATGTGCTGCAGGTAGCACTCGATTATTTGGCGGTGGGAATCGATCCTTCACAGTCAACAATTTTTATCCAGTCGATGATTCCTCAGTTGGCAGAGCTTACGATGTTTTATCTCAATCTGGTCACATGGAACCGTCTTAAACATAATCCGACAGTCAAGCAAGAGATTAAACAGAAAGGCTTTGAAGAAAGTGTTCCCGCCGGATTTATGATCTATCCAATTAGTCAAGCCGCAGATATTACGATTGTAAAAGCAGAGGTGGTGCCCGTAGGGGAAGATCAGATTCCTATGATTGAACAAACTAATGAGCTTGTACGCCATTTTAATCGAACTTATAAGACAGAGGTCTTTATCGAAGCTAAGGCGATGATTCCAAAAATCGCTCGTTTACCTGGAATCGATGGCGGTGCTAAAATGGGTAAGTCGATTGGTAACTGTATCTACTTAGGTGATAGCGCGGATGAGATCGCAAAGAAGATTAAAAGCATGTATACAGACCCAGGCCATTTGCGCGTAGAAGATCCAGGGAAAGTTGAAGGGAATCCCGTGTTCACCTACTTAGATGCTTTTGATACAGATGTCGATAGGGTAGCTGATATGAAGGCTCACTATTCCAGAGGAGGCCTCGGTGATTCTATTGTTAAAAAACATGTCAACGAAGTTCTTCAAGCTGTGTTAGAGCCGATTCGTCGTAAAAGACTGGAATACGCAAAAGACCCAGAAGAGGTCATGAAAATCTTATGGGCAGGGACGGAATTTACAAGGCTTATTGCTGCACAAACGATGCGTGAAGTGCGACAGGCCATGAAAATCAATTACTTCTGAGGATGTTGTTCTTCTTCAATCTCTTCATTGATCTCTTCTTCTTTGTCGGCTTCTGAGACCATTTTACTTTCTATGAAATCTCTAAAGAAAATATAGATGCCTCCGATGGTAAACATCACTGGTAATACGACATTTAAACGATCGGTCCATTGATCGGCAATAAAGGTGCCTATAAAGATACATAGAGTAACGACTGTATCGTAGTGTTTTTGTAGAAAGAATTGTCGTAAGGCTAGCGGTATGCCGAATGCGAGGGTAATACCTGGCCACCAAGAGTCTGTAAGCTCTAAAATGCATAAGGCTGCAACGAACAGTAGAAAGCAAATAGATGTCGATTTCTGTTTGGATACGAGCGGTTGTGCCATCAGGTGGTCTCCTTTTTCTTCACCATACGGCAAGCGAGGTCTTTTCAGCAAGGGGTCGGTGTTCTGGCTCGGGCTAAATGCTCTTTTACATATTTAGCGGTATACGAGTCTGTATGTAGTGCGAGCTGTTCTGGTGTGCCTTGTGTGACCAAGTGTCCTCCTTTTTCTCCAGCTTCAGGTCCAATATCAATGATATGATCAGCACTGGCCATCAGATCAAGATTATGTTCTACTACGATTAGTGTATTGCCCTTATCAGCTAGATGTTGGAATATTTTCGTGAGTTTAGCGATATCTTCACTATGTAATCCAATTGATGGTTCATCAAAAATATAGAGGGTTTTACCGGTCGAACGCTTGGCAAGTTCTCGGCTGAGTCTAAGGCGTTGCGTCTCTCCTCCAGATAGGCTTGCAATTTCTTGTCCGAGGGTCACATAACCCAGGCCTACCGATACAAGGGTATCCAGGATTTTTCTGACCTTAGGGATAGCGTCAAAAAAAGACAGGGCTTCTTCTACAGTCATTCTAAATACATGGCCGAGGTGCTTGCCTTTAAATAACACGTTTAAGCTTAATGCATTTAAACGATGCCCCTGACAAGACTCGCAGGGTACTTTTATGGGAGGTAGAAACTGTAATGAAATTGTTTTTGTGCCAAGACCAAAGCATCCGCTACACATTCCTTTACGGTGGTTGAAGCTGAAGTGTTTAGGTTCTAGCCCTCTAATTTTTGCTTCGGGCAGAGAGGCATATAGATAGCGTAAGGGTGTAAGGATATCGGCGTAGGTGCTTACATCGGCACGGTTGGTATGGCCCGTTGGGTTTTGGTCTAATACTAAGCATTTATCAAAATAGGATATCCCTTCGATGGTTGCGTTCTCTATGTAGGCACGATCTGCAGATGACCGAGATAGGAGTGTTTTTTCCACAGCAGGCCTTATGATATCCATGACTAAAGTGGATTTGCCAGCACCAGAAACCCCTGTTACGCAGGTGATGGCCCCGATAGGGATATCGACAGAAAAACCTTTTAGGTTGTGCATTGATGCATTGGTTATTTTTAAGAAGTGATCACTGGTTCTTCTTTTGGTTGGAATGGGTATGTGTTTTCTGCCACTGAGATATGCGCCGGTTAAGGAATGGGGGTCTTTTAAGATGTGATCCAGCGAGCCTTGTGACATAATTCTACCTCCATGTACCCCAGCTTCTGGGCCAAAATCAATGAGATGGTCTGCCATTTGTAGGGTCATAGGATCATGCTCGACAAGAAGAAGAGTGTTGCCGAGATCGCATAAGGATCTTAACGCTTTGTTGAGCAGCTCATTATTATGTGGATGCAGGCCGATGGTAGGTTCATCGAGGACATATAAGCAGCCTGTCAGACCGCTGCCTAGCTGGCGGCTAAGTCGAATCCTCTGTGTCTCCCCGCCACTGAGTGTGGGTGCGCTGCGATGGAGAGATAAATAGCCGATCCCAATGGCTATTAAAAAATGCATTCGGCTTTTGAGCTGGTCCCATGTTTCTTTGAGAAAAGGATGGGAATCCATGTTGAGTTCATTGATAAAGGCGTAGGATTTTTCTATGGGTAGCTGACATAGATCGGGCAGAGAGACGTCTTTGATTTTTACGTTTCTAGCTAGAGGATTTAAACGAGCACCCCCGCACGACAGGCATACATTTTGTTCCATCATCGAGGTGAGAGTGGGTCGGATCATGCCAAAGTGGGACTTGCAGTACTGGATTAATACCTTATTGATGCCCCTCCATTGAAAGAGGATTTTTGTTTTCTTATCGGAAGAGGTGCTATCCGAAGATCCATGAAAGAAAAACTGGAGCTCTTCTGCTGTCATTCGGTTCAGAGGAGTGTCTACATCGAGACCTTCTTTCTGCATGATTTGCAAAAACAGCTGCAGAGGGACTTTGCCTGCGTGATCTTTCCAGAAAAATGAGATTAGATCTAAAGGAGTCAGTTCCATGATGTCGGTGTCGCTGGCAAAATTGGCTCCATATTGGAATCCAAGGCCTGAGCAATCCAGGCACATCCCCTGCTCGGTATTAAACGAGAAGGTATGAGGGGTGATGGGTGGATACGATTTACCAGTACTTTCTACTGCAAAACAGAGGTTGTAGAGTATGTCTTTATCATTAGCGCAGGCAATGATTTTTTCTTTTGAGATTTTATCGGCCTGCTCAATGGCCTCAAATAGCCTAGAGCGAATATCTGGATGGACCATGAGTCTGTCGATCACAAGAAGGAGCTCAATCTTTTGTTTTTTATCGATTTCAAAGTGTTCATCAAGCTCGTAAAAGATCCCATTCACCCGTATCCTGAGAAATCCTTGTTTTAGGAGCCTATCTTTGACTGTCTCTAGGGTTTCGTGTTTTACTATGGGGTAGGGGGCGAGAATCTGGAGTCTGGTTTTTTCTGGAAGCTCCAGGAGTCTATTGACTACATACTCTTTACTGATTGCTTGAATGGGTAGATGTGTCTCCGGGCAGTAGGCTGTCCCTAGATGAGCAAATAATACACGGAGGTAGTCGTAGGTCTCTGTCATTGTACCAATTGTGCTTCTTGGGTTGCCTGCATGGCTTTTTTGCTCTATGGCGATTGCAGCAGACAGACCCTCAATACTTTCTACTTTTGGTTTAGGCATTTGATGGACAAATTGCCGGGCATAATGGGAAAGAGATTCGATATACCTCCGTTGTCCTTCTGCATAGATCGTTTCAAAGGCAAAAGAACTTTTCCCAGATCCTGAAGGACCGGTGCATACAGTAATTTTATCTCTGGGTATAGAAACGTCGAGACTTTTTAGATTATTCTGTTCTGCCCCTTTCACATCAATCGATCTAATTTTTGGATAGACCTGTCTGTCAGATGTGGGGGTAAATACTCGTTTGTGTAAGACAGCTTGTAGGGCAAGGGCTGTTGGGGTATTGTGTTTGGCAATGTTTTCTGGGGTTCCTATGCTGATCACTTCACCACCATAAAGACCTGCTTCTGGGCCGATATCGATGATCCAGTCCGCTGTTTTAACAAGATCCATATTATGCTCAATAACGAGCACGGTATTGCCTTTGTCGACGAGGGAATGAAGCACTTCCATGAGTTTTTTGATGTCGTGGAAATGTAGGCCGGTGGTGGGTTCGTCGAGGATGTAAAAGGTCTTTCCTGTCGATGGGCGTGATAGTTCTTTGGCAAGCTTAATTCTCTGCGCTTCACCACCAGATAAGGTAGGAGAGGGTTGTCCAAGGGTAATGTAGTCGAGTCCTACTTTGGTGAGCAGATCGAGTTTGCTTTTGATTTTAGGGAAAGCCTGAAAAAAGACAGTGGCATCAGCCACCGTCATTTCCAAAACATCATGAATGCTTTTGCCCTTAAACTGAATCGAGAGGGTTTTACTATCAAAACGCTTGCCTTGGCATTGCTCACAGGGGATCCACTGATCTTCCATGAAGTCCATATCAATTTTACTCATACCCATCCCGGAACAAAAAGGGCATGACCCCTCTTTTACATTAAAACTAAATCTGCCTGCATCAAATCCTGCGGCGACACTTTCGGGAAGGGTAGTAAAGAGCTCCCGTATCTCATCAAATAACTTGATGTAGGTCGATGGATTCGATCGGGGTGTGCGTCCAATTGGCGTCTGATCGATTGCAATTATTTTATCGATCAAGTCCACTCCCTCTATGTTCACATGCGCTCCAACAGGTAAATTGGCTTTATGATGATGATTGCAAAGGGCTGGATAGAGGATGTCGATGATTAAAGAGGATTTTCCTGAGCCAGATACTCCTGTCACAGCGGTCAATACTTTTAAAGGAAAAGAGACGTCGACTTTTTTTAAGTTATGGTGGCTAGCTCCAAAAATTTTTATCGCCTCTTTAGACGGTTTTCTCCGTTTTTTAGGGATAGGGATACTCAGTCGTCCGGATAGATACCCACCTGTTAAAGAATCTGGATGGTCCATCATCTCACGTACGGTGCCTTTAACGATGATATTTCCTCCAAGCTTACCAGCAAGAGGTCCTACATCTACAACGGTATCAGCAGATTCGATGGTCTCTTCGTCATGTTCTACCACGATCACCGTATTGCCTTGATCTCGTAAATTTCGCAAGGTTACAAGCAACTTATGATTGTCTCGTGGGTGTAGACCAATAGAGGGCTCGTCAAGAATATAGGTGGACCCGACAAGTCCAGAGCCTATCTGTGAGGCTAGCCGCACCCTTTGCCCTTCTCCTCCCGATAGAGTCGGAGAGGTGCGATCTAATGAGAGGTATCCAAGACCTACTTGCTGCAGAAAAAACAGGCGTGAGGTCATCTCTTTAATAAGCTCCTCACCAATGAGCTGTTGGGTAGGTTCTAAGCTAACTGTGGAGAATAACTCTAAAAGAGTTGTAATAGGCATCGCAGTCATTTCATAGATCCGTTTCCCTCCGATCGTTGTAGCTGCAGGGTATGCGTTAATCCTTGCTCCTTTACAGTCAGGGCAGATTGATTCGTGCATCCACTCTTTTTTTTTTTGCTTATACCCTTCGCTTTGTGCGGACTGGAATCGCTCTTTGGCCTCATACAAAACCCCCTTCCACTGGATGAAATCATGCCAACGGGTATTTTTTATCGGATGGATAAACGTCATCCGTGTCCATTTGGTGTCCGTCCCGTAAAGAAAGACCTTCTTAGCTTTGTCGGAGAGCTTATCCCATGGTTTTGTCACACTAAAATCATAGAGTTTGGCAAGGTTGTCATAAATATTGCCATATCGTAGGGTGTTATAGGAGCTAGCGATAGAGCAGCAGTCTTCTGCAATGCTGAGTTTTGGATCGATGATTTTCCCGAGATCGAATTCTTGGGTTAGGCCCATACCATGGCAGGTGGGGCACATGCCAGAAGGATGGTTAAAAGAGAAGTCCGATGGGGATAGGGGACCGTAAGATAAGCCGGATGACTTGCAGAAACCATGTTGGGAGTAAAGGAGTTCTTTGTCTGTATCCGTGAAAAGAATTTTTAAGGTTCCTTTTCCAAAGTCAAGGGCGGTTGTAACCGCTTCAATCAGCCTAGTTTGATTGTCTTCTTCTATACGGATTCGATCAATAACGACATCGATATCGTGAGAGGTTTTGCCATCGAGCAGGATTTGTTCAGACAGATCGGTAAGTTTGCCATCGAGCTTAACACGGGTATAGCCTTTGCGTATCAGTTCTGCAAAATCTTCCTTGCACTCCCCTTTTTTTCCTTCTGCAAAAGGGCTTAAAATAAGTACCTTTTCCCCGTTTGCTTCTAGATAGATTTTATGGCAGATTTCTTGTGTGCTTTGTGGAGAGACCCTCTCTTGGCTAATAGGGCAGTGTGCCGTCCCTGCTTTAGCGAAAAGCACTCGCATAAAGTCATACAGCCCTGTCATCGTGCCGACGGTGCTGCGTGGGTTTTTATTTGTAGTCTTTTGTTCGATAGCAATCGTCGGAGAGATTCCCTCGATCAGATCTGCATCTGGTTTAATAAGATCTCCCATATGCCGTCTGGCATAGGTGGATAAGGATTCGATGTATCTTCTCTGGCCTTCGACAAAGATAGTATCAAAGGCTAAAGAAGATTTGCCAGAACCGGAAACCCCTGTAAAGACGATGAGCTGATTTTTATCGAGTGTTAAGTCTACGTGATTTAGATTATGGACTCGTACATTTTTTAAGACGATTTGATCTTTTTCCATTAGGTCACTTATCCCAGATTTGCGCTTGCTAAGAGTCTGGATTGTAGGCAACAAGCTGTTAAAAGCCAAATGAAAGCCATAACAAACAAGCAAACGGGTTTATTCCATAAGAGTGACGATACCTGATTTTTGTAAAATAGAGAGAGCTCCTCGATAGGTTGGTATCGGCGGCTCGGTTTCGCAGGACCATGCTTCTGCTAAATCCTCACCACGGAGATTAAGCCAAGCCACTGATTGATTAAAAAGAGTCGGATTGGGACGGGTTCTATAGTATTCTTGCAGCTTAAGGATGAGATCCTCTACCTTAAAATGTCTGAAAAAGACATCTGCTAATTCATCTAGATTCTTTCTGATAAAGGCACCGTTAAGACTCGATATGGTGTATACGTCAAAGTTAAGGGTGTGATCCAGTCCTAAATGGATCCCAAGAAAGTTTTTGATGTAATTGGATTGATGGGATAACTGCCGAACCGGTTGGTTTTCATTCATTTTTGGATGTGTGGCAGTTCCATGATGTTTTTACTAAGATCATAAATAGGGTCGGATAAAGCCCATAAAGTGGCTTGCGGGTGAATAAATGGCGTCGATAGATATCGTATCATGGAGTGGATTCTTTAGTTCTCAGGGAAAAAGAATAAGGGATAAGCAGGAAATAAAGCACGT
>CAMDPQ010000070.1 GCA_945905275.1 Chlamydia trachomatis | reverse complement strand
TACCCCATACCAAATGCGGATAAGATCATGCCAAATTGTGTATCAGTAAAATGGAACTCTTTCTTTAAAGGTTCGATGACGAAAGAGATGGCTGAGCGATCAACGAAGTTGATGAGGGTGATAAAAAAAATCAAGCTGGTAATGACCCAGCGATAATGGGTAACCGTCTTTTTGCTCACTATATCTCATATATTAATAAAATTTTAATTTGATTTTATCTTTTTTTTCCTAGTGAAGTCAAGACTTTACATAAAGGATCGTGTTCTAATGTCCATCCTATTAAACCCAGCCTACGCACTGTTTCTGGTTACAGCCGAATGCCAGTTCTCCTGAAGGAATATCTGGTTCATCTGACTTTCTCAATTTAATAATAAATTCCAAAAATCTGGTGTTATATATTCTAAAAATCCCTATACCTAGCAGCACTCAACCAAGGAACGGGAATGGTTCTACTCACCCTTGCTTTTCTCTGCGTCGGCGCATTATCAGGTCTGCTTTCAGGAATGTTAGGCATTGGAGGTGGAAGCATTACCATCCCCTTGTTACTGCTGATCTTTCAATGGATGGGTATTCCCTCTGAGCATCAAATGCAGCTGGCGATAGGCACATCGCTCGCTTCGGTCGTAATAACTTTAGCGTCTTCTGTAAAAGCGCAATGGAAAAGACAGTCTGTTAGGTTGCCTATAGTACGAAGAATGCTGCCTGGTGTAGTCGCTGGAGCTATAATAGGTGGTTATTTAGTGGATAAGCTGCCAGGATTCGCGTTGAAGATTTCTTTCGGTATTTTTCTTGTTAGCATAGCAACCTATACCCTTATAAAACCCCAATCACACGAAACAGAACATCCTCTGCCTACATTTCCTTTGATTGATCTTGTGAGTCTGGGCATAGCTTGTTTATCGACGATTCTGGGTATTGGTGGAGGCGTTCTTCTCACCCCCTTTTTACAGTCCCATAGAATACCCATGAGATCTGCAACAGGTACGGGAAGCGCCGTTGCGTTGTGCATCAGCATACTTGCTACATTTTTTTATTTTGTATTTGGTTTTAATGATGTCCCCTTGCCCTATACATTGGGCTATATTTACTTGCCAGCCTTTGTTCTTTTAAGTCTCAGCGCTTATATTTTCAGCCCTATAGGAGTGAATATATCACACAGGCTCTCAGCTGGCAAAATCCGTAAAATATTTGCTGTAGTCCTAATAATCGTTGGTGTAAAAATGTTGCTTTAAGAGGTCACTATGAATACTCGATACCTTTCCGACTTTATTTCTATTAGGCCAGACTTCATCGTCCAGCAAGAAGACGCTCTGGCTTGGATTGCACAAATGCATGTGGAAGCAGAAAAAAAACAAGCAAATCTCGATCAAGACCAAGTGATGATCCTAGAAGAGCACATTAATCGATTATTCAAGAGAATAGGCCTTGGTAAAGAAAAAATACAAACTCGCGGCATGCAACTATCCGATCTTTTCGCTAAGACTCCAGATGCGATGGTCGCCTATAATATAGATAAGACTCCCCAAGGCAATGGTCTTAAACAGAAAATGGGTGTTTTTTCGAAGGAAACTCTCAAGGTCTTTCATAAAATATACAAGCAGATAGATCTTCCCAATCATTTGATCCATGTAACCTGTACCGGCTACGTATCACCTAGTCCTGCGCAAAAAATCGTCTCAGAAAAACAGGGTTTCAATACATTGATAACCCATTCTTACCACATGGGATGTTACGGAGCGTTTCCCGCTCTACGTATTGCAGGAAGCCACCGTAACAGCGATATTGTCCATACCGAGTTTTGCACATTACATATGGACCCTCTAACCCATACGGCAGGACAACTTGTAGTCGAAAGTCTCTTTGCTGATGGATTTATCAAATATACGGTATCTGATACAAAGTCATTAGAAAGCCCCTGTTTAAAGATTTGCGCTTTACATGAAATCATCATCCCTGATTCCCAAGATAGTATGACATGGCAATGTGAAGATTGGGGTTTTGGAATGTTTCTGTCGAAAGATGTCCCTTTAAAAATTGCAGTATCCTTGCCCGAGTATCTAGATTCTCTTATTAAGCAGGCAAGTCTATGTCCTGATGACATCTACCGTAATGCTATTTTTGCGATACATCCTGGTGGTCCAAAAATTATCAGCCAGGTTCAAGAAAAGCTTAAGCTCGCAGATTGGCAGATAGCACATAGCAAAGATATCTTATCAAGTCATGGTAACATGTCCTCTGCCACACTACCTCATATATGGGACAAGATAGTACAAGACGGATCTGCAGTCGATGGGTCTTATATCGTTAGTATGGCATTTGGACCCGGTCTTACCATCTCCGGATCAATTTTTCAAAAAATAGGATAAGAATATGTTATTTTGTTTACTCATCCCTTTTGCCATCCAAGGATTGATGATTATCTTCGATGAATGGGTATACCATCTTAAAAGGGAGTTACCAAGGTGGGAAAGAATCGGGCATCCTATTGACACAGCGAGCTTTATTGTTTGCCTATGCTTTGTACAGTTGGTGAAATTTAGTCCATCAGCCCTTTTATGGTACATACTTCTTGCCGTTATTTCTTGTCTTTTAATTACCAAAGATGAGTTTATTCATAAGCACCATTGTGAAGCCAGTGAGCATTGGGTCCATGCGATTCTATTTATCAACCACCCCCTACTTCTCATTTCTATTGGTCTTTTATGGCATGCTGTTTCTTCTACCCCCTCACCTTGGTTTCTCAGTGAAGCCGCAAATAACAAGGGTCTCATTACAGTGTTTGTGCAGGGTCAGACTCTTTTCACCCTCCTTTTCATGCTTTATCAAATCCTCTACTGGAACTTTATATGGAAACAAAAAGAAAACAGGTAAATAACAGCTTTTATGATGAGCTTCATGAGATGTGGAATGGTGTCAGTAATCACCCTATAGCTCTACTATGCGCAGAAAATACAGTGAGGACCCCATGGATTATGGGGCAGATCGATCAGTTTTACCCTAAATCTTGCACGATATTAGATATAGGTTGTGGCGGAGGGTTATTAACAAACCCTTTAGCCCAAAAAGGGCATCACGTTACCGGGGTAGATTTATCAGTCTCTTCTTTAGATTTCGCAAGGAAATCAGATAATACAAGGAAGGTATTATATCTACAGGCGGATGCTCATAACCTACCTATGCAAGACGAGACTTTTGATGTCGTATGCGCTATGGACCTTTTAGAGCATGTAGACAACCCAGGTCTTGTAATAGCCCAAGCTTCCCGTCTATTAAAACCGTCAGGATTATTCTTTTTTCACACATTTAACCGGACGCTACTCAGTTATATTTTAGTCATTAAAGGTGTAGAATGGTTTGTGAAAAACACTCCTAAAGATATGCACCTGTATTCCCATTTTATTAAGCCATCAGAACTTAAAACCTTTTGTGATAAGGCTCATTTAGAGGTGCTCTCTTTGCAAGGGTTTGTCCCTGATGCAAAAAAATGGGCGTTTTGGAAAACAGCTCTTTCCCGCCAAATCTCCCCTGATTTTTCTTTTTGCTTTTCCTCTTCGTTACGCACTGGATATATAGGCTATGCAAAAAAACATCAATGACCTGTTGGTCAAATATCCTTTGGCAGATTACCCCTATCATTCTCGTATTCATCCCCTTCCCTCGTTCTCTACCGATCAATGTTCAGTTTTTATTAAACGGGAAGATGAGCTCGGCAGTCTATCTATGGGATCTAAGATGCGCAAGTACCTATCTTTACTGCCGTTTCTTTGTTCTTCACAAAGGGAAGTGGCAATAATAGGAAGTCCTTTTTCTAATAACATCTTAGGATTATGTCTATTATTAAAAGAAACCAAAGTCCCCTTCACCCTCTTTCTTCAAGGTAATCCTGACTCCCCTATTGAAGGTAATTTCTTTTTTACCCTACTAACGCTATACCCTCATCAAGTTATCTGGGTCTCTAAGCAGATGAGTGAAGAGCAAATAAAGGCGCATTATGAAGAAACATTACAGAAGTCTTTTATATGGGTTCCCATAGGAAGCAGTTGTCAAGAGTCTCTTCCTGGCGCCCTGACACTCCCATGGGATATCTTCAAAAATCAGCAGCATAAGGGACTTTGTTTTCAGCATATCTTTATCGATGCAGGAACTGGGTTTAATGCAGCCGCTTTGGTGATGGGGTTAGGGTATCTTCACATGGAAGCCAAAGTTCATATCGTCCAGGTAGCTGGCAAGAATGAAGATTTCCCTATTATGCTACATCGTTGTCAGAGATTCTTTAAGGAGCTCTATGGAAAAACCACTCCTCTTTCCGAATTTGAAATACTACGTCCAACAAAAGCTCGCTCTTTTGGTAGTATTAGCAGAGAAAATATCGATTTTATTCGAGAGATGGCCCAGTCAGAGGGAATCCTTCTTGATCCGATCTATAATGCAAAATTATTTTCTACAGCACAAAAGACCATCAGAGAGAAAAACCTTAGCGGTGATATTTTAATTATTCACTCAGGAGGAACCCTATCGTTGTCCGGATTTACATCCTATTTTTCGACGGATCTAACCACCCTTTCTAGATAATCTGACCATAAATGTTCTATACAGAGACGGGGTCATATCTACTTTATTTCCGAGATAGAAAAGCTATTGCTTTCATCTGCATTGATAGCTTATTGTACACCCCTGCTTCTTTACGAGTTGAATTTGAAAATGAAATGTACTGGACTTTTTAAATCACAAGAGATAAAGGTTGAAAAATCATTCCATTTTATAACCGTTGATTAAGGATGAACATGACACCACTTAACAGGATTTTCGATTTTTTAAAGCTTGCAGAAAAACTAAAATACGAACTTCGTCATTGTGACCTATCCAATGGCAGAAGGGAAAGTGTTGCAGAGCACGTATGGAGAACCTCATTAATGGCTCTTGTAGTAACTCCCCATCTGGCTCAAGCAATCGATCTAGAAAAAACCCTTAAGATGATTATTATTCATGATATAGTCGAGGCAATCTGTGGTGATGTCCCTGCATTTGAAACAGACAATATTCTCACTAAACAGTTAAAAGCAGAGAATGAAACGAAAGCCATTGCAGAAATCAAGCAAATGCTATCTTCCGTTGCAGGCGATGAAATTTTCCATCTTTGGTATGAATTTGAAGAAAAAGAGACACTCGAAGCCAAAGTAGCCAATACGCTCGATAAACTCGAAGCACAGATACAGCATAATGAATCGGACTTATCCACCTGGATACCTATTGAAAAACTACGCGTATTCTATAAGTTGGATGAACTAGGTGAATTCGATCCCTTCCTCAGGGAATTTAAAAACCATATTAAACAAGCGTCTATTGCTAAATTAACCGATGGCGGCTGCGATATCGAAAATCTGATCATGCAAGCAGAGTCCTATAAACAAAAGCTTGTAGAGCAAGAGAGCAAATAATTAAAGGCAAAAAAATGTCACAGAAAAAGAAAAAATCTCCTTGGCCGGTGCTTATTGCCATACTTCTGGCTTTTTTAATTGGGAATGTAACTGGAACTACTGCAGGGATATTTGGGGTCACATTTTATTCTCTATATGATCTGATCGGAAAGCTCTTCATCCAGTCTCTTACTTTGATTGTGGTCCCTTTAGTGGCTTCTTCTATTATTACGGGGATGGCACGAATTGGTGGTGATGCTTCTTTTAAACGTTTAGGAGCTAAAATCCTTGGTTATTACCTTTTTACGACGCTATCGGCTGTGATTTTAGGTCTTCTTTTTGTAAATATCATTCGTCCAGGAATGGGTGATTCTTTTCACCTCCAACTGGCGCAATCTTCAGTAGATGGGATCCATCAGAGCCTTGCAGAACACTCCAGTACTATTACGATATCTAGTTTGATCCTTACTGTCATCCCAGCCAATATTTTTGAGGCGCTAGCTAAAGGAGAAATGCTTGCCATTATTTTCTTTAGCTTACTCTTTGGCTTTGCTTTGACAAAAATTGAACAAAATAAATCTCATCAGATTCAAAATGTATTTCAAGGTATTTTTGAGACGATGATCCAAATCACCCACCTGATCATGAATCTTCTCCCTTTTGGAGTATTTTGTCTTGTAGCTAAAGTCGCTGCCACAACAGGATTTGAATCTCTATCTTCGTTGGGTTATTTTTTTCTCACTGTTATTTTGGCCCTTACCACCTTTAGTTTAGTATTCATTCCCTTACTTCTTAAATATGTGGGTAAAGTCAGTCCTAAAAGGCATTTTAAAGCGATCGCTCCAGCCCTCATTACCGCTTTTTCCACAAGTTCTTCGTCGGCTTCTTTGCCTATTACTATAGACTGTATGGAAAAAAGAGCGGGGGTATCTAATCGGATCTGTAGTTTAGTGATCCCTCTTGGAACCTCTCTGAATATGTCAGGATCGGCACTGTATGAAATTATAGCAGCGATTTTTGTTGCTCAAGTCTATGGAGTCACTGTTACCATCGGCTCACAAATCATCTTTGTTTTACTTGCCTTATTTACTTCAATGGGCGTTGCCGGTATCCCCGCGGCAAGCCTTGTCGCGGTCATCGTGATTTTAAAAGCTTTTGGACTTCCTATTGAAGGCATCGGCCTGTTTCTAGCAGTGGATAGAATTCTAGATATGTGCCGCACCACCGTAAACGTGTTAAGCGATACATGTTGTGCTGTGTTGGTAGCCAAGTCAGAAGGAGAAGAAAATATCTTATCTAAAGATGTTTTCTCTGATATCACATAATACAGGATCGAGAGAAAAAAGACTTTGTATCGAATGTTTTTGACAAGTTTTCTTTTTTTCCATAAGACAAAAGAAAACCACCTAATAGATATACCCCTATGGATGCCCCTGTTTTTTTAATCCAGCTCGTCATCATCTTACTAAGTGCAAGGATATTTGGTGAGCTACTTTCCTTTTTTAAAGCACCTACTGTTATTGGTGAGCTGCTTGCGGGTATTATCATCGGGCCCAGTCTACTTGGATGGATCGCTATTACCCCAACGATTCATCTACTTTCTCAAATTGGAATCATCCTACTGCTATTTGAAGTAGGCCTCGAAACAGACCTGAATAAGTTAAAGAGCGCAGGAAAAAATGCAGCGTTAGCAGCCACAGCAGGCGTCATCCTACCTTTTATCGGAGGGTTATATCTAAGCTTGTATGTCTTTCATCTTTCTTGGCTGACTTCTTTATTTATAGGTAGCACACTTACAGCCACAAGCGTTGGAATTACACTACGTGTTCTGAAAGATTTACAACACGATCAATCGAAGGAAGCCCAAATCATCACCGGTGCTGCAGTACTGGATGATATCATAGGCATCGTGATTTTATCAGTACTCTTTGAATTCACCTCCCATGGGTTTATCGATCTCTGGAACCTTGGAAAAATCATCCTATTTATCGCACTCTTTGTTCTCATTGCCCCTTTTGCTGCTAAGTGCCTCTCCCATACCATTATGAAATGGGATGAAAAAAGCGCAATTTCCGGGCTTCTTCCGACGGCTATTATCTCTCTAATTTTATTTTTTGCATGGCTGGCTCATGCGTTAGGAGCGCCTGAACTTCTCGGTGGATTTGCAGCGGGAGTGGCTCTATCCAAAAAATTCTCCATTCCCTTTACAAGCCGTCTCAATCATTCCAAAGACTTTAATGATCAAGCCGAAAAACAGATGAAGCCGATTATTCATTTATTTACGCCGATTTTTTTTGTATCAATCGGGCTATCACTGGATTTACAAGCAATTGATTGGTCCTCTTCTTTTATTTGGATATTAACTGGATCTCTGTTGATCATAGCCATTATGGGTAAGATGGCAGCTGGACTAGTTCTTAGAAAAGAAAGTTTTCTTTCTCGAGTCATCGTTGGAACAGCGATGATACCAAGGGGGGAAGTGGGATTGATTTTTGCAAATGTAGGACTTACCCTATCGGCAATTAGCAGCGATGTGTATGCCTCTCTGATTTTAGTGATCACTCTTACTACTTTATTGATCCCTTTCTGTTTAAAATACATCTATGAGCGATTTGAGAAAAAATGGAGCTTTAACTTCTGGTCTAGGTAATCATTCTTTTAGCATTGAGTAGATAATTGGATTCTTCGATACTTATCTCAAAACAGTTATCACCAAGACCCTCTTTATGTATTTAAGAACTATCTTATATAGCCTGCCCCTCTTGTTTTACTCTGCTGCGGTCCATACGGCTCTACCCCCTATGCCACAATCGATCCGAGAATACAAGAGCCTGTTAGAACATGAATTTTTAAGATCACCTGAAATGACAGCCGAGGTCATCCTTAATATCGAGCAAACAGGACAAGGTTTTTTATTAGAAACCACCCATTTTATCATCCCGATTTATCTGGAACGTCTCCCTCAACTCATGATGGGCCCCACACCTTTTCAATTGCATTTTGATGTGGATAACATCATCACGAAAGCCTCATACCCTCATTAAAGCACAGTGCCTTTTGCATCTCGAAGCGGCTAGGATATCGATCCAAAATCCATTATTTTATAATCTTTATAAAAAATTAATAATTTACTTTTATTATTAATATATAATTAACTTTAAAATAGTGAGGTTTACTTTGGCTAGTTCTATACTTAATATTACTTTACAAAAAGGTATTACTCCCGTTCGATTAAAACAGGTCTATGTAAACCCGAACTTTAGCAACTTAAGGGTGATATGGGAGCGAGTTTCTGGTCAGCGCACAGTAGAGTATCATGGAACTGCAGCTTCTTTATTGGGCAATCAGCTCTTGGAAGGGCAATTTACCTGCAAAGGCCCTGGGGCACGCCTTTACATGGCTGATAAGGAGACGGCTGTCGGTTATGCTGTAAGAAAAGGCAGATGGGCAAATGATGCATTGCTATTACAAGTCACGACGCTTGGATCCCTTCATTTGAATAAGATGGACTTAGAAGGCTCTGGCGCTAGGTGTGGCCTAGGTTTCTATCATTATGCAGAATTACATCCTACGGTCCACATACTCTCAGCTTGGACAGTGAATCTTGAATCGAATGAAAAAATTACACCT
>CAMDPQ010000069.1 GCA_945905275.1 Chlamydia trachomatis | reverse complement strand
ACCCGGATGATTCGATAGGCAGTGAGTATAGACACTTTCTTATGCAGCATAAAACAGAGGCTGTAAAAATACTGCGTATTGTGCAAGACAAAGGTTTTTACGGTCATGTCGGCATCGACTCTATGCTATACATGAAAAATGGAGTAATACACCTGCATCCTATCGTGGAAATCAACGCCCGCAAAACCATGGGCTGGGTAGCACTACAGCTCCAGAGGAAGTATTTTCCTCATGACATGCTGACAATGTCTTATGACAGCGCTGCTGAAGAGAACAATCTACTACCTAATTATGTGATCGCAGAAAACGGAAAAATTACCACATTCCCTAAATCGTTGTACTGCAGCCGCGTCTTGCAGAAATAATTAAGGGAAAGATGTTTACTTTAATGTATTAGCACGATAACACTAGAGGTAGAATGCGGAGAAAATTTCATGGAAATCTTGCGAATTAAAGGTGGCACGCCGCTTGAAGGAAAAGTGAAAGCAGCAGGGGCAAAAAATGCTGTAACGAAAATACTTGTAGCCTCGCTTATCTCTGATCAGCGATGCACCCTTCTCAACGTGCCTAACATCGCAGAAGTAGAGGTCACTGTAGACCTTTGCCGAGAGATCGGTTCTGAAGTACACTGGGATCGGCAAGAAGGCGTGATCGAAATTATCACAAAAGAACTGACTACTTCTGTCATTCCGCAACGATTTTCCGGGGCTAACAGAATCCCTATCTTAATGATGGGTGCACTTCTGGGCAGAACGACCCAAGAGATCCGTGTGCCTATAGCTGGAGGCTGTCCTATAGGAAAAAGACCTGTAGACTTTCATATGCAGTCGCTAGAAAAACTCGGTGCTGCGATTCGATATAGTGAGATAGGAGAAGACCCAGCCTACGTAGGTAAAGCAGAGCGAGGCCTTAAAGGCGCTCTGATTCACTTACCCTACCCTTCTGTTGGCGCTACAGAAAACACGATCCTTGCCGCTGTCAAAGCCAAAGGGACGACGGTGATTACGAATGCAGCGGTAGAACCGGAAATCCTCGACCTTGTTTTATTTCTACAAAAACTGGGTGTCATGATCTCGTTTGATGTCGATCGAACCATTCGGATTCAACATACACAGCAATTTTATCCCGTCGAGCATACGGTCATCTCCGATCGGATCGAAGCTGCCTCTTTTGGTATGGCAGCAATTGCCTCCAAGGGAAGGATTTTTGTCGAAGGGGCCCAACATCAGCATATGATTACTTTTTTAAATAAGCTCAGAGAAGTGAATGCAGGTTTTCATATTCGTAATGATGGCATCGAATTTTTTTATAAGGGACCCTTGAAAGGAGGCGTTCATATAGAAACAGAAGTACATCCGGGTTTTATGACGGATTGGCAACAACCTTTTGTCGTACTGCTAACACAAGCCCACGGCTTTTCTACGATCCATGAAACCGTTTACGAAAACCGCTTTGGATATACAGACATGTTAAAACTGATGGGCGCCGATCTGGAGCTTTCGACGAACTGCCTTGGATGTAAAGAATGCCGGTTTAAATCACAAGAATTCTATCACAGCTTAATCGTTAAAGGACCCACACCTCTTTCTGGTAGAGACATTGCCATCCCCGACTTACGAGCCGGCTTTGCCTACGTATTAGCCGCTTTGTTAAGCCCTGATGAAAGTACCATCTCTAATATCCATAATCTCGACAGAGGATATGAAAATCTCGTCCAAAAGCTTGCAGGCGTAAATGCAACTATTTCCAGAGAAACACTGGGGAGCAAGGAAAAGCAGGAAGCGATTTTCAAAAAACCCCTTACCGCAATAGAGTAACCCTACCTGAAAACCCCTTGACGAGAGGCTTAATATTCTATTAAGCTCTTTGCCATCATTGATCTTATCCAGTCTAAAAATATGCCTTTACCTATACACACACCCGCTCCTTGGCGAGTAGAGCTTAGAAAAAATTTTACCGACTGGGCTATACTTGCGGCCTTTCTAGAGCTGGATGAGGCTAATAGAGCCAAAATCATCAAACGATCCCATTTCCCTTTGAACCTCCCCTACCGACTAGCTGCTAAAGCGGGAAAAAACGATCTAGAAGACCCTATCCTTAAACAGTTTATTCCCACCGTGGAAGAAGATCTGACCATCGAGGGCTTTATAGAGGATCCTGTAGGTGACAACCTATCACGCAAATGCTCTAAACTCCTTCATAAATACAATGCAAGAGCGCTGCTTGTTTCAACAAGTGCCTGTGCCATGCATTGCAGATACTGCTTTCGTCGGAATTTCGATTATGAACAGGCCGATAAAAGCTTTACACAAGAACTAGAGATCATTAAAAACGACCCATCGATCCAAGAAATCATCTTAAGCGGAGGAGATCCTCTGTCACTAAGCAATGAAGCCCTCGGGGCATTACTCGATCAACTCGATGGGATAGAGCATATTAAAATGATTCGCTTTCACTCTCGCTTCCCCTTAGGAATCCCAGAGCGGATTGACGAGCAGTTTTTGAAGCTTCTTACAACTGTTTCTAAGCAAATCTTTTTTGTGATCCACTGCAACCACACTGCAGAGCTTGACGAGCAGGTCCTTGCTGCCCTCAAAAAAATACAACGGCTAGGGATCCCCTTGCTGAATCAATCTGTCCTGTTAAAAGGGGTAAACGATGATCTAACTACAATGAAAGAGCTTTTACAAAAGCTCATAGAAAACGGGATCTTACCTTACTACCTGCATCAGCTAGATAGGGCGCAAGGAACAGCCCATTTTGAAACCAGCGAAGACCTTGGCAAAGAACTCATTCAAGAGTTAACAAAAGTGCTGCCCGGTTATGCCATCCCTCGATATGTCAGGGAGCAACAAGGAGAGCCTTCAAAAACACGGATCCTGTAAAAAGATTACATCCGCATCACAGTTTTTAGACCTAAAATATAGAGTCCTTTGTCTAATATGCGAGCTGCTGCCTCAGAGAGGAGCAGGCGACTAGCCTCTTCTGGAACGCCATCTACCCTACAATCCCTATAAAAAGCATTAAACTTTTCAGCTAAAACATAGAGGTAATCGCACAGACGATTGGGCAAAAGATCTTTTGCCATCATCTCTAGCGTTTCTGCAAAACGTCTAATATGAAGAGCTAAGGAGATTTCAGAAGGATGGGATAGGTGAACCTGGGAGGAGGTGATGATGGCAGAAATATCCTTACCCCCTTTTCTTTTAATCCCTTGAATACGGACAAAAGCATACAGTAAAAAAGCGGCTGTATTACCTTCAAACCGAAGCATTCTATCATAGCTAAAGACATAGTCTTTAACTCGATGGCAAGAGAGGTCTGCATATTTGACCGCCCCTATACCTAACGCTGTCGACAGCTCTTGTTGCTCTACCTCCGTCATATCGGGTAGTCTGTCCCGAACGATCTGCCCTGCTTGTCTTACAGCCTCTAAAAGAAGATCTATGAGCTTTTCAGTTTCTCCCGAACGAGTTTTAAATTTTTTACCATCAGGGCCCAGAACGACCCCAAAGGTCACATGCTCGATCTGCACCTGAGAGGGATCATAGTATCCCGCTTTTTGTGCTGCTTGAAATACCTGCTGAAAATGAAGCGCCTGGCCGGCATCTGTTACATAAATAATACGATCTGCTTTTTCGATATCTACCCGATGACGTAAAGCCGCCATATCGGTTGTTTCGTAGTTATAGCCGCCATCTGATTTCTGAATAATCATAGGCAGAGGATCCCCGTCTCTTGTAAGAAACCCATCAAGGAAGACACATTTAGCACCCTCTGAAACAGTCACAAGCCCTTTCTGTTCGAGATCTTTGACGACCAGAGAAAGATAGGGATTATAAAAAGATTCCCCCCTCTCGAGTAAACTCACATCCATCAAGGTATAAATCTCATGAAAGGCGTTGCGAGAGATCTGACAAATCATGGCCCAAGCTTTAAGAGAGGCAGGATCTCCTCCCTGTAACTTAACCACTTCTGCCTGAGATCGTTTTTTAAAGTCAGGGTCTTCATCAAATTTTTTCTTCGACTGCTTATACCACTGCATTAACTGAGACAGATCGGTAGACTCTTCCCCTAAAAGCACCTTGAGCTGGTACTCTTTTAAAAAAGCAATAAGCATACCGAACTGAGTACCCCAATCGCCGACGTGATTCAGACGAAGAACATCATGACCTAAGAACTCAAATAATCTAGCTAAGCATTCCCCTATAATTGTCGATCGAAGGTGACCTACATGAAGCTCTTTAGCGATATTGGGAGAGGAAAACTCTACGATGACCTTCTGAGAGTGAGCAGGCAGTGGGACGCCTAAACGAGGGTCTATAAGAAGCGCATGAATTTCCTGGGCGAGAAACGCTGCATCTAATGTCAAATTAATAAATCCCGGTCCTGCGATTTCAATCGATTGCAAACAAGGATCATTATCCCTGCGCAGACATGCTACAATAGACTCAGCCACCTGACGCGGACTGCGCTTGAGCTCCTTGGCAAGCTTAAGTGCATTATTGCACTGATAATGACCAAACTGCTCTTGAGCTACAGGGGTGATCTCAGGGATTAAAAAAAAGCTATCAGAAGGCAGCTCTTGATGAAATGCCTGGCAAATCGCCCGGCCTAGTACGCGCTCAAGCCTATCTAGTATCGTCTGCATGAAACATCCCTTTTACTGCGCGTGGTGATGGCAAGGCAAGTCTATACGCTTGCCAATTTTATGTTTTAATCGGTATTCAACCAGAGAGTTTGCTGCCTGATTAGAGGAGCACCCATTTTTCTCTGCAAGATCAAAAATCGTGGTAAGTTGGTCAAATAATTTATCTGTTTTTCTTCTGGACTGCTCTGGGCTATACCCCTCTAAAGTGACCTCTTCGGCGACATTAATTAAACCACCCGCATTAATGACGTAATCCGGTGCATAGAGAATCCCTTTTTTCATGAGCTCATCGCCATCACCCTCGGTCAGCAGTTGATTATTAGCAGCACCGGCTACAACCTTACATTGCAATTGAGGGATAGTATGACTATTGAGAATACCACCTAGGGCGCACGGAGAAAAGACATCGCACTCGACTTTCCAGATCTCTTCTGGAGGACAGTAGATTCCGCCGTACTGCTTAGCCAGCTTTTCAGCTTTTTCTTGCGCAAGATCGGTGATAATCAGCTTGGCGCCATTCCAAAAAAGAAGACCCGCAAGTATAGAGCCGACACTGCCAGCACCTTGGATCGCAACAATTCTATCTTTAACACTTTCGCTGCCATAGGCTTTTTTCAAAGCCGCCTGCATGCCACGATAAACACCCCATGCGGTGAAATAAGAGGGGTTACCGCTACTTTTTTCATGATGCAGACCAGTAACATACTTAGTCGATCGACTGATCACTTCAACATCATCCATATTGCAACCGACATCCTCAGCGCAAGTATAAAGCCCCTGCAAGCTCTCGACTACCCTGCCAAATGCCCGCAACATCTCTTCTGTTTTTCCTTTTGCAGGATCGATAATAATGACACTTTTTCCGCCACCTAGACCACATTCAGCAATAGCTGCTTTATACGTCATCCCTTTGGCGAGTCTGAGCACATCTACTAATGCATCGTCAAATGAGGCATAAGGATAAATCCTAGTTCCCCCAAGAGTCGGCCCAAGGGTGGTGTCATGGATACAGATGATTGCAAGAAGACCCGCTTTTTCATCCTTGATTTTGATTACCTTCTCATATCCTTCAACAACTATCTCTTCCAGCACAAGCGTATCTTCTAACATTAAGGACATACTCTTCTCCTTATTATTTGATAAATGTAATCTCTGGCACTTTATGATCTAGGGTATAATAACACTTTTTTACTCGTAAATCAACCGATCTTTTCGAAAAAACCAACTTACCCTTTCATCTATAAAATAAATTTATTTTTTACATTTACAGCCCCGTTAAAAGCTTGATGAATAATACTTTTCTCATGTAGACTACCGGCTTTACACCAATCCTTTAATCTCAACCACTGCCCTGCAAAGGGTTCTTACTAATAACAGAGGTTTTAATGGCATCGCTTGTGATTACAGAAACTCTTAAAGATGAGTTAGCTAGTTTCTTACAGAAAAACAAGAAAGCAGACCTAATCACCACGTACCTCTATTTTTTAGAAAAAAAATTTAGCTGCAAGCCTGTTCTTTTTGCTAGAGAAAAGACGATCTACCAAAGCCAAGAATCCCTAATTAAAAAACTCGAAGAGCAAGGGAAGCTGTGGCGTGAAACGGAAATTAAGATCCAAACAGGCCCTCAAGGGGTTAATGAACTGACCAAAAAAGTGTATATCTGTCCCTTTACAGGTAAAGTATTTGGCGACAATACACACCCAAATCCTCAGGATGCGATCTATGACTGGGTGTCAAAGTGCCCAGAGAATACAGAGCGCGTCGGCGGTCTAAAGGTAAAAAGGTTCTTTGTTTCAGAAGATGCAGAGGTGATTAAAAATTACATTATCAAAAGAAAAGACCCAATCACCAAGATCGTATTTTCTTCCGTTGTCACTGGCAAGCTGTTTAACAATAAAGCCACTGTCATTGAAGATTTTATTAAATCTCAACTGAAGCCGATCCCTCTTATCGAAGTCCCCAATCAAAATAAATTCCAAATTGAAGAAACATTCCTAGCATTCATCCAGAATCATTTAGAGGAAAGCAAGATTTCTTCTTTTGTAGAAGCCCTTTCCCAGTTCGAAGAATTTTCGACGTATCTGGACCAATGGCTTGAAGAAGATAAAGACGACGAGTGATAGATACGCCTTCCTGCACTCTCATCCAGCCTGCATTAACAACTAGCTCGTCTTCAGAAGAAGAAACTATTGAAATTGCCAAGGGCCTATCACGATTACTGAGAGCCGGTGACATAGTCGCATTACAAGGGCCTCTTGGGGCTGGAAAAACCACATTTATTAAAGGGTTAATTGGAGCACTTTGCCATACGGACAGAAATGCCATTACAAGCCCTACATTCACCTATATGAATATTTATGAAGCTGAAGTGCCTGTACATCATTTTGATTTGTATAGGATCACAAGTGACGATCAGTTTCTTATGCTAGGTCTTAACGACTACATAAACGACGAGTCTATTTCGCTGATTGAATGGCCCGAGAAAGCAAGCGCTCATACTAGCTGCGCGAATGTGAGAATTGAAGTCTCTTACCAGGGGACTCATGAGCGATTGATCGTTATACAACGGAATACTGCATGAAAAACATCGACTTTCAAAAAACCTCTTTTTTACGAGCTGTTGTAGAGCCAGAACACTACCCAGTTCTGCATAAAGGTAAGCATAGACTGCCTGAAATCGCTATTGTAGGGCGCTCCAATGTCGGGAAATCCTCATTAATTAATCACCTAACGCAGGTAAAATCGCTAGCCAAAACCTCGTCGGTACCTGGTAAAACCCAAACGATTAATTTCTACCTATTAGATAATCAGCTCTGCCTTGTGGATTTACCAGGCTATGGATTTTCTAAAGTATCCCATTCGATCAAAAAAACATGGGCTGACTCCCTAGAAACCTATTTAACAACACGAGAGGAGCTTCAACTCATCTTCCTTCTAATAGATCTCCGAAGAGAGCTCTCGGAGGAAGACAAGGGATTTATTCAGTGGGCTGTTTCTGCACAAAAAGAGCTATTTTTCATTTTTACTAAAGCTGATAAACTCAAGCCTGAAGAGCAAGAAGAAGCTCTACCAGGGCTGATTGAAGCGATTAAAAATATCTACTTCGACAAACCATTCGCATTCATCACCTATTCTGTAAAAGAGATAGGCTGCAGACTGCAACTGCGAAAAAAACTTCAACAACTGGCAACATAAGAGACGTTCATGGGTTTGATAAGCAAAGAATTATTCATCTGTTTAGACTGTGAGACCACCGGTCTGGATGCGGAAAACGATAAAATCATAGAGATAGCCACTGTTGTCTTTAACAGCGAAGGGATCATTAACAGCTTTGAAACATTGATTGATCCTGGCGTTTTGATTTCCCCGGAATCTATGGCTATCCATCACATCACCGATGAGATGGTCCAAGGAAAACCAAAAATCGATGAGGTCCTTCCGACCATTCTCTCTTTTATCGGCAGGCATATCATTGTAGGTCATGGCATTACTATGGACATTGCTTTTCTTGTACAAGCGGCTAAAAAAGCAGAGATCCATTGTAATTTACCGACCCACCCCTATATTGATACGCTTAGACTCGCCAGATTATATGGAGAGAGCCCAACCAACTCGCTAGAAAAACTCAGAGAGCATTTTAACATCCCTTCTGAAGGGGCTCATAGAGCAATGAGTGATGTCATGGTGAATATCGAAGTCTTTAAATTTCTGATTACCAAGTTTAAAACAACTGAGCAACTCCAAGACCGACTCTTGAAACCGATCCTGCTAAAAACGATGCCTCTGGGCAAGCATAAAGGACGTCCATTTCCAGAGATTCCTGTGGAATACCTCCGCTGGGCAGTCAATAAGGATTTCGATCAAGATCTGATGTTCTCTTTAAAAACCGAGCTCAAAAAAAGAAAGCAGGGCACGCAGTTTGGTCAAGCAGCCAGCCCCTTTGCTAATCTATAACTTCTTCTAGAAAGAGGCCCTAGCGTCCTCTTTCTACCAGTAAAATATTTCATTGACGCCCCCCCCAGCCTGGTATATGAATACCCTATACAGACAGGAGTCCTTTGATGAAAAACCCCTCTTTCTTTGCTTTGGTGACGTTAACAAGCTTATCTCTTCTACATCTTTATGCAGAGACACTGCCCGAAGAGCCTGCTGTCTACGCCCCAAAGCCGATGAGGCTCCTTACACGCCATATCGAAGGAAACGGGATAGGATATAATCGAGGATATACCACCATCGAAGGATTCTTTGCGCCCTACCAGAAAGGAGCCTGGCTCCCCTTTCTGGATCTCAGAGGCCATGTACTTAATAATGGACAGCTCGCTGCTAATACAGGCCTCGGCCTCCGTTATCTGAGCACCTCACGGGCATGGGGTATCAACAGCTACTACGACTACAGATGTACCGACCACTATCATTACAATCAAGT
>CAMDPQ010000068.1 GCA_945905275.1 Chlamydia trachomatis | reverse complement strand
TGATTTTCAAGAAGTTCAGAAATTCATGAATGTTGTTAGAAAAAATTATCTAGTTGATCAAATCACTATTTATCGCAATGTTCCTCCAATAACTATTTATCATTTATGCTTAAAGCGGTGAGATTACATAATAAAATATTAGGCAATTTTATGAGCGCTTACGTTTGCCTAAATGAAGAAAAGAAGAATTTTCGTGGCATAACAATTGATTGTTTTTAGTTTTTCTCTTTAATTTCACATTAATATCAAAACATTATTTGAATAATTAAAAAAATGTTTTCATAATTAGTTGCAAAAAATATCAGTTTTTTGAATAAAGAGGAGTGAGTCCCGTAAGAGGAGGTGGATTATGCTTTGGTGGGGTAGTTTTTTGATAGGGTTGAGCAGTAGTTTATGTTGCGTACATACACACGCTGCATGTTGGAAAGAGCTGTTAATTATGAATGCGTATACGCCTGGGACTCAAAACAATTCATGGGTGGGTTGTGAGGGTCTAACGGCAGATGAGCATCAATTCGCCTACGGTCTAACAGAGGAGAATCGCAAGCTGTTCTGTAGCCGTTTTACAAGCACGCAAAGAGCTGCTGCGATGCAGATGACATCCCAACCGGATCCTACCGGTGCATTAATCAGCCCCAATCAGGCTGTGGTTATTGTAGCACATGCCAATCAGGTACTTCCCTTTACAAATAGCGCAGCAGGATGTTCAGGTAAATAGGTGTAACTATGCGACAGCTATTGTATGCGGTGTGTTTACTGTCCCTTAATATAGAGGCAGCTAATAGGGACAGCTTATTTAGTATTACGCCAGAGCAAATGGTGTTTGCCTCTAAGCTGAGCGATCCTTATCGAAAGATCTATTGCCATAACTTTTCCATGGTAGAGCGTCAAGAGGCCCTGGATACCTGGAAGTCTATATCTTCTTCTATTGCAACGGAATTGGATCGCAGTCCGGATACGAGTGTAAAAAGTGTTCTTGCCATAGAGAAGTCTCATCCTTCTACGTCTTTACCTGAGCTAGCCCATATTCGGCAGAACCGCGATTAAATCCTGCCGATCCCTATTGCTATTTACCATTTCTCTTCTTTAGTATCTTCATGGAGCTCGATATTTTTACCGTTATTACTATAAGGGGTATCCTCATGATTAGAAAAAAAAAAGAGCAGGTAGAGTGGCTGGAATTCTCCCTTTTACAGCGTTTTCCAAATGTCTTGCATGGAGTATTTGTCAAGCCTGCCCTGCAGCATGCTTTTGTAGATCTTTTCCATACGCCGACCGTCATGTCTTGTGATCAGGTTCATGGCAATCTAGTTCGAGATATAAAAGAGCTTGCCATGGATCAACAGTGTGATGGGATGTTTACACTGCAAAAGCAGATCGCGCTCTCTACTCGTCATGCAGACTGTCAGGCAGCAATTTTCTATGACCCTATTCAAAAGGCTATTGCCAATATCCACTGCGGATGGAGAGGGAGTGTGCAGAATATTTATGGAAAAACAGTAGAAACAATGCAGAAGGCTCTTGGCTCCAAGGTCGAAGATTTACTTGTTTGTATTTCACCAAGCCTTGGTCCTGACCACGCTGAGTTTATTCATTTTGAAGAGGAATTTCCGTTTGACTTATGGCCTTTCCAGGTGAGACCTTTTTATTTTGACTTATGGCAGATCTCTCGTAATCAGCTAGAGGAAGCTGGGGTACAGCCACAAAATATTGAGATCGCAGAGATTTGTACCTATGATCACCCCAATGATTTTTATTCCTATAGAAGGGATGCAAGTGCAGAAAGGAATTACACCGTCGTTGCCCTTCAATAAAAGGTGAAAAATATGCAAAAGGGGCTTTGGAATTCACCTTTAACAAGCGCAGATATTTCTGGCGGTTCTATCAGCTTTGAAGATATTTGCGTGTTAGAAAATGGGGTTATTTGGACAGAATCACGTCCTCAAAATCAAGGGCGTTATGCAGTGGTCCGCGCCCAAGATGATCAGAGTCCTCAGACGATCATAGAGTCTGTAAGCATTAAGAGTCGGGTGCATGAATATGGAGGAGGCTCCATTAGTTGCTATCATAACATCCTGTACTTTATCAATGATACGGAGAAGTCTTTGTGCCGTATGCCTTGCGACTCTTGTCAAATTCAGACGTTAGTTGCTATTAGCAACTTATATTTTTCTGAGATAGTCATGCATCCCTCTGGCAGCTTTCTGTATGTTATAGGGGAGGATAGCTCAGATCCATCGCTGATTATCAATGCGATCTATAAGGTAGATCTCTGTAATTTATCTTGCCATACTATAGCTCACGGACACGATTTTTTTTCTTCACCACAAATTTCTCAGGATGGCAAGACCTTGGCTTTTATATCCTGGGATTTCCCTCATATGCCTTGGGATGAAAGTGTCTTGTGGAAAGCAGACATCAGGATAGATGGATCTTTATCCAACATAGAAAAACTCGCTGGTGGAGCTGATGAATCGGTGTGCCTGCCTTTATGGTCTGCAAGGGGAGAGTTGTTTTATATCAGCGATAAAACAGGATTTTGGAATCTCTATCAGTGGGATCAGGGTCGTATCAGGGTGCTGCATGCTATGAGTGCTGACTGTGCCTATCCGCAATGGAAGCTTGGTAGATATTCTTATGCACAAGTAGAGCTCGGAGGGGAGCTGGGTCTGATCTGTGCTTACACAGATCAAGGTGTCGATCGTCTTGGAATCATCGGTGTCGATCGTCCGTTTTTTCAGGATCTGCTCTGTCCTTATCAAAGTATTACGCATGTGGTCTGTCTGGATCAAAAGAATGTGTATTTTTTTGGAGCCTCTCCTGTATCTCCAAGAGCTCTTATTCGATTTAATATCGAGACTCAGCGGTATCATACGATCAAAAGTAGTATGACGGTTACCTTGCCGATCGAATGGATTTCTATTCCAGAGCGTATCATCTTTGCTTCAGGTAAGGATCTACAGAGGGAGTCGTTTGGTGTATACTATCCACCTATTAACCTATTTGTGACAGTCGATAATACCCCTCCCCCTATGATTGTCCGCGCACATGGGGGGCCTACCGCACATATCTCTTGTGTATTTTCGATAGAGATCCAGTTTTGGACGACAAGAGGCTTTGCGGTTTTGGATGTAAACTATGGAGGTAGCTCGGGCTTTGGACGGCAGTATAGAAACCGTTTGGTGGGTAACTGGGGTGTTGTGGATGTCCAAGACTGTATTTTAGCCGCACAAGAGATGGTTAAAAGAGGCCGGGCTCATCAAGATCAAATCGTGATTCGAGGTAGCAGCTCTGGGGGACTCACAGCGCTTATAGCTGTCTGCGTATCGAAGGTGTTTGCGGCGGCAACGAGCTACTATGGGGTAGTTGATCTTGAAGGGCTTGCATTAGGTAGTCATAAATTTGAACGATACTACCTTGATGGATTAATAGGCCCGTATCCTGCAGCCAAAGCCATATATATAGAAAGGTCTCCCCTGTGCAATAGTTCTCACATATCCTGTCCCATTCTTCTTTTCCATGGCAAAGAGGATAAAGTAGTCCCTTTGTCAGGATCTACAAGAATCTTTGATGTGCTACAAGATAAGGGTATATTTACCAAGTTGTTGGTCTTTGAAAAGGAGGGTCATGGGTTTAGAGCCGCAAGCACGATTGAAGAAGCTCTGAATGAAGAACTTGCTTTTTATCGAAAAGTCTTAGGGTTGGTTTAAAGGAGGATGGGTCTTATTTGCTTGTGCAAGAGTAATGAAGGGTTCTTTTTCGTATCCCTTATTCAGCTTCATCGTGTATCCACACCCTTTTAATAGACGAGGTCTACCGAAGTGTTCTATGACTGGCCATCGCCTACATACTGCAGGCCGTGTCCTATAGCTATTGCAGCTACCGTCTTTTTTTAGGTGTCTACATCCCAGCACAAGCATATGCTCCCCCTCTTCATTCGGAGGGCTTTTTTCTCGTAAGAAAAACCCATTAACCTGCGTTTGCCATAGGTAATACACTTTGCTCACTAGCCCCTTGCATTCAGGAAGTAGAATAAAATAGCAGCAATTTCCCCGTCTTTTACAAGAGCCTACTTGCTTAAAAGGGGGCTTGATGATTTTTTTTGCAAGATTTTGCATGCTTAGATCAAGGACTAAAACAGGGAGATATAGAGCTTTTAGGAGAAATCGGATCCATCCGGGTAACCATTGTCGGGGAATGGGAGTGAGGGGACGAGGGGCTTCTTTGAGAGTTTCTGCCTGATCTAGGATATGCGCTAAGAATGTGTCTTGGTTTTTTTGAGAGCTCATCCGGTATTTCCCCTTTTTGCTAGTTTGGTCAATGGAGAGTGTGCCACTTTTTTTCATTACTTCTAAAGTAGGAAATTACCTACAGCTTTGATAGGAATAGGGCGGTGTGTCGTTATTTTTTTTGTCCCTGAGGGATTTCTGGTGATTAATCAACGTTTGCTATATTTTCCGTTGTGTATGCAGGATCTCTAAAAAGAGCAACGACGTGAATGAGTCTATTCAGTGTTTGCTCCTTTTTTAATAAGAAGTCTTCTGCGGAATAATTATACAAAATAGAAGGGGTAGTTTATGAGATTTAAAGCTGTTTGCCGATTTACTCTGTCCTTGGTGCTCGGATGCTGTTCTTTTACTACCCTTCATACAGAAGAAATACATGCAGATTCCCAATCGGCTGTTATTATAGGAGGGGGCGTTGGTGCCTTAACTTCTGCTATTTTTTTAGCACGCAGCGGGATTAAATCGATTGTTATTGTAGGGAAAAATCCAGGAGGCGCTCTTTCTCAGTCTGCGAATGTACAAAATTGGCCTGGTGAATATGATATTGTAGGCATTGATCTTATGAAAAAAATCCGAGATCAAGCGGAAAAAAATGGAGTCATAATCCTTGATGAAGAAGTGATCTCTGTCGATTTTTCGCAAAAGCCCTTTAAAATAGTTACGCAAAATGTTTTTGACCCTAAGCAGAATAAAACCTTACAGACACGCGCTTGCATTATTGCCACAGGTAGTGAGGCACGCCGGCTTTATGTAAAAGGGGAAGATCAGTATTGGAATCGGGGTGTATATACATGTGCTATCTGTGATGGCAGTCTATATCAAGGTAAGATTGTTGCAGTGGTGGGCGGTGGAGATGCAGCTTTAGCTGAAGCCGAGTACCTGAGTCAAATTGCTAAAAAAGTATTTGTGATTGTTAGGAAAAATGAGGTTAAGGGCAACGAAAAGAAAAGGCATGAGGCTCTTCTTGCTGCAAAAAATGTTGAATTTATCATGAATGCCGAAGTAAAAGCGATACAGGGTGTAGACGGGGTCATCAAAGAGGTTGTCATTGAAAAAGAGGCAGCTATGAAAATTTTGCCGTTAGATGCCGTATTTTTAGCCATAGGGTCTGTGCCAAATACCCAAATCTTTGCAGGGCAAGTGCAGATAGATGATCAAGGCTATATTGTTAAAGATGATCATTTTCAAGCATCCGTACCTGGAGTGTATGCTGTAGGTGATGCTGCAGACCCTCTTTTTAAACAGGCAATTACTGCAGCAGGGGATGGTGCAAGAGCTGCATTAGGTGTGACCAGCTATTTATTCCAATTAGGGGCTTGCCTTCCGCCTACCTCTGCAGTAAGCAAGGAGTCTGCCGACTCTAAGGCTGAGAAAGCCGTAGCTGATATGCCCGTAGAGATCCAATCAGAGACCTTATCAAAGGCTGAACAATTTCCTGCATCAACCATTGAGATCGCCTCATTTGATCAGTTTTCAAAAGAAGTAACAACGAGTTCCATCCCTGTTTTTATAGATTTTTACGCTTCTTGGTGCGGTCCGTGTCGTCATATCGCTCCTAAAATAGAAAAGTATGCAGAGACTCTGCAAGGCAAGTGTAAGATATTAAAAGTAAATGTGCAGCGTGTTGCCGAGATTGCTGACCTGTATAGTATTCGATCTATGCCAACACTTGTTTCTGTCAATCGAGATGGGAAAGAGATTGAAAGACACTCTGGTGTATCCGAGATACTTGCTTTTCTAGCGTCTTTTAAATAAGGGGATAAGGAAGCTATCCCTTCCTCTAATAATACATGTTTAGAGACAGAGCTCCACTTGTGAATTGTGCCGCATTTCTTCCCGCAATCGTGAACCACACCCCTCCTATCAGCCCTATGTTCTTATTAAAGTTGTATTCGAGAGCGGGAGCTAGACTGAATTGCTCGCCAGAAGGTCTGCTCATAGAAGCTGTCGTCTTTCCTGAAAACCGGGTTTTATTATTGTGACTATATAGAGTATCCATAGCCACAGCCCAGTTTTGTGAAAGGTTGAATTCTAAAGAAGTGTCGATCTTAAATGTATTGCCTGGGTAGACCCAACCGCGGGTAGCAGTATCTCCTCCATAGCTATTGATCCCTTTGATACGCGTTCGAGTGCCAGTGATGTAGGAGGTAGCGATTCTGATATTGAGAAAGTGAATGCTTTGTCCCATGTGGATGCTATAAGAGGTCACACAAGATATCGTTGGAAACCAAGAGCCCCATCCACAGGCATCGGTATTGTATTGATTGGGATCCAGATCTTGGAACTTTCCGAAGGGAATGCTAGCTCCGACAGCCAATTTTAGTGAGGGTTTCCAGGAGTTTATGGCAGGGGGTCGTACTTGAAAGGCTAGAGCAATCGGTAGATCACCAAAGCCAAATCCGCTATGTCCATGGGAAGTGTTCCATATGATTTGCGGGCTAGTTATAAACCCTATATTTTTTATCACAGGACCTTGGAGCACTACCTGGAGGGTGTTGTTATGAAAATGAGATAGAGACTGGGTATTCCAATGTTTATCATAGGACCCATTCACTACAGTATAGAAGTAGTAGGGCTGGATGTTGAAATGTCCGAGGGGGGTAACGCTTGCGGCTGGTGCTAATAGAGGTCCTGTAAACCATGCGCTGTTTTCTTGTAGCTCCTCGATATGTTCGATAATAGAAATAGTAAAACCATATTGCGTATAGCAGATCATATGGAGTACAGCAGCACAGATAAGAGATCTGCAACGGGGTTTACTGGGTCCCCACATTTTTTTAATCCATAGTATTTTATAGCATCTTTTCAAGAGCGCCATGGAATATTTCCATCCCGATTTCTATCAGAATAAATAAGATTAATAAGCCGAGGAGGAATTTTCCTCCGGGTAGCATTCGTGGTTGTGTGGGCTGTTTTTTAACATATCTTCCCATCCATACCATTAGAGGGGGGAATAGACCAAATAAAATAGCGCAGCTATACCCGCCTGCAAAGTGTAACGCTTTAAAAAAGATATGAGGATTTCCAATCGATATCAGAAGGGGAGGGATAAAGATTACAATGCAAAGCGCGAGCTTATTTATCGCTGTTTTTTTGATCTTTAATCCATCCGAAAGGAAATCGAAATACGCAAGAGCAAGAGCGATATAAGAGGTGGTAAGGGTAAAGAAAGCAAACGCTTTGCCAATGTTAAAAATCTCTGAGCTGCCCACAAGTTGTTTTAAAGGCCACACAGCATTTTGCCCCAATTCCCTGGCTTTATTTAGACCTTCTATTGGGACAATACCTAAAATTAACATCTCCCAGATCAGGTATATAGCAAGGGGTATTGTTGTGCCTAAAATAATGGCTAATCGGACTTTTTGTACGTTTCTGTTCATATACGTCATGAGTGTCGGAATAATCACCTGGTAGGTAAATGCAGTGAATATAATGGGGATAGCCACCCACGCTTTTGACCAGTTCGTTTGTAATAATAGATCTGTATTGACATGTTTGTAAGAAAAGAAGATGAATAAACAATACGAGATGATGACTCCTGCCATCAAAATGAGGTTCACTCGATCTACAGAGTGTGCTCCGAGGTATATGATCGGCGCAAAGCACATTACATACGCGCAGTCGGCAAGCCATATTGGGATTCTTCCGGCGGTGATTTCATAGATCACATCACCGCCTCCCGCTACATGCGCAATCATCACGGTAACAAATAAAAAAAGATAAAAAACCCAACATACCCCTCTTCCCCATGGCCCTAATAAACGATGAGCCATGGTAATCAGGTTTGCACCTTTCGGCATCCATTGGCATACCTCTAGAAGAGCAAGACCCGTACATAGCATAAATAACCAACAAAGTAGATAAATAGTCATAGACGGAAAAAAGCCAGCTTCCCCAGTTGCTATAGGAAGCGCTAGCATCCCTACTCCCACTGTAGTGCCTGCAATTAAAAAAGTGCCTCCTAGCACATGTCCCATCGAATGAAACATCTTCATACGTCCTCTTATGTACTGTTTTAGACTGAAAATGTTACATTAGACCAAGGTGGAAAATGTTTACTAGACAAAAAATAGAGCTTGTAAGCTTCGATCTGAACTGGTCAAATGTACAGACATCTTTTCTCTTCAAGGTAAGAGGTTCATTTCCGGGATATTTATGAAATCAGCCTATTTAATTAGAGTGTTTTTGTGTTTTTTATTTCCGATCGGAAACTGTGTCGCCAATGCCTATCCGTCTCAGAAGAAGGTAGGAATAATCACATCCTCAAACATGTATGGTGATTTAGAGGTTGCATACCGAATGAAGATTGCTGGAGAACGGTTGGGGTGGATAGTAGTTCTCGATGAAACTAACGGAGAGGGCTTGCGAAATATACCACTGGATTTTGCGATAGTAACGACGGGTGTCGAAAAGGTTCGGTTTAGGTCCATTGATTATCCGTATTATTTAGTAGTTTATCAGAAAGTACCATTTTTCGATGATCATGGTTTTTTGCACGATGAATATGCCGATTATAACGGATATCTTTTAACGATAAAGAAAGACGGCCTTTTTGGTTTTGATCCTGATAAAATGCATCCCATACTACCTAATATCTTTTTTTATCCTACTGCATATAGCACACCCTATCAACCGGTGACTCTATGTCATCTTGCTTACATCATACCTAGCTGGGGCAACCGCGCCATATCCCGTAGGTTTAGAGATTTATATGATAGACTTAGCAGAGATCGTTTTAGTAGATTCTATGGTAGTGGTCGATTTGGAGGTCTGTATGGCAAACAGTATATCGGGACTCTCCCATTTAATGGCCAGGCTATCATCGAGATGTACCAAAGTAACGGGATCGCACTGGTCCTCCATTCGGATATTCATCTGGCAGAGGAGATTCCTTCAGGAAGGGTTTTTGAAGCAGCAGCAGCATCTGCTGTGATTATTTCTGATCGAAATCCCTTTATAGAAAAGTATTTTGGAGACTCAGTTTTTTATATTAATACGTCTCTATCAGGAGCAGGAATGTTCGCTGAGATTCAATCTCATATTCAGACCATTTTAAACAATCCAAAAAAGGCTTTAAAGATGGCACGGAAAGCGCATCAAATTTTTCTGGAAAAGTTTGCTATGGAGTCGCAATTATTAAAATTGGAGGAAATGCATGAACAAATCTTACAAAATAATCCTCTTGGTAGGAGCGATTCGATAAGAGGGGCCCATGCAAAAAAAAACGGCTGTGGACTGTTTTATTCTTGCAGTTTTTCCGAGTAAACTATTAGTGTTAATCCTTCAGAGATTTACGCTTTTTCTATTGAATAGGCAATAGTTCATGCGCAAAATCTAATAAATTCAGGAACACTTAAACCCGATTCATCAGTTTATGAAAACATCCTTTTTCTATGCAATCATCTCTTCTGCCTGTAGTTTAATTGTGTGCAGTGGTTTTTTTTT
>CAMDPQ010000067.1 GCA_945905275.1 Chlamydia trachomatis | reverse complement strand
GCCATCCAACTCTATTTTCTCTACTACAACACGGAGAGGTTGCATCAATCTCTAAACTATCAGACAGTCTATAAAGTACACTTTGATCATAAGTGCGGCCTGGCAAAAGCCTGTTAAAGAGGGAGAGAAGGGCGATGGCTAGCGGATTTGTGGCTTAATGTTTGTCGGGGTCTAGACCGGCCCCCGCACCCCGGATCTCACCTTCTTTGTGTGGGACTCGCAATCTTGCTCAAACATCTCAGTTTGGGCTCTGAGATCTGTTATTTTAGTTTTTCTTGACGGGATTCTCAACTCAACCCCTCCCTAAAAAACGAGGGTTAAGAAAAATTAAGTGCCGCAGTAAACTGGAGCAGTCAGGCTATGATACAGTCCAGAATCAGATAGCTACAATGACAGTATCAATAGGTAAATTACCGAACTTAAACCCAGGTGAGGCAACCAAGTACCTATTGAAAAGTTGTCCAGTCGAAGGGGTTCACTTGAGCGGATATCCCTTGGATTTTACACCAAGGTATGTATAGAAAGTCTGCTTAGCTTGTACGCTTCTATTCTTTTTTGCCATTTTGATTTGTTCGTCATGCACTGGCTCGTTTTTTTGTTTAAGAAGGCCTTATTTTACATAGAGAGTGAGATTGCTTAAAAGATGGGATCTCTTACCTCTTATATTTCACCTAGAAGGTGATTCGGGTTCGCTTGGGCCCTGGTTAGATCCTTCTGTTGAGCATTAGAGGTTATTCAGTAATAGGAATTCCTTTATCCATAACAGATTGCCTGCAAAATACAGGGGTGTCTTCCATCAGCGCGAGTGTAAGGCAGTCACTTGGTCTAGCATCGATTTCTACGATATTTCTTTTTACTCCATCATCAAGTTCTAAGAAAAGGCGTGCGTAGTATGTTGTGTCTTCCACATCTTGAATTACCACTTGAAGGATCTTGATGTTATAACCTGTAAAGATACTTTGCATTAGATCGTAGATGGAGGGTCGGATTCTTTTACCTTGTGTTAAAAAAGTTTGTAGATTTTTTCCTACGTGAGGTTCCGTATAGATAGCGATTTTCTTCGACTCATTGCCAAGGATAATCACTGTATAAGATTTAGATTGCATAATCTTGCTTAATACGACAGGGATAAGATCGGATTGCATGAAAAAAAGCCTCCTTCGAGATCATCGTTTTCTTTCGTATATACGATCAGGAAGGATTAGATGCAATCAGCGAGGCTGTGTTTTTTATGGTTTGATGACGACTTGTCCATCAGAAAAGCCAATAATCACTCTACCCGCCAGATCAAAGAAAAATCCGGTTTCGATAACCCCAGGTATTTTTTTAATATTTTCATGAATCGAGAGTGGGTGATCAATAGGTTGATCGAATGTAATATCGACAATATAATTGCCGTTGTCCGTTATGTATAAAGACGTGTCATTTATGAGGCGCTCTTTGCACTCATAACCAAGACGCTGTATTTTTTTAACTGTAACTGCATGGGCAAAAGGGGCGATTTCAATAGGTAGTTTGCAATTACCTAGCTGTTGACAGACTTTAGTTTCATCGACAATAACGATCATTTCTTTGCTCATCGAGGCAATGATTTTTTCTCTAAGTAAGGCGCCTCCGCCTCCTTTAATCATTCTTTTATGAACATCGATTTCATCCGCCCCATCTACGGTGATGTCGATAGAGGGAAGCGCGTTGATATCGATCAGGGGGATAGTGCCTTTTAGGGCTTGATTAAGGGATCGGAGTGAGCTTGAAACCGCTGTAATTTGCAAGCCATTGCGTACTCTATCGATCAATTTTTCTATAAAGTAGTATACGGTTGATCCTGTGCCAAGCCCAACGATCATGTGATCTTCTATGAGCTCTGCCGCTTTGTAGCCAACACATTTTTTGATATGCTCTTGTTCCATAATCCTATTTTACTGATTTTTTTTTTGAATACAAGGCAGAAAAAGTTAATTAATAGCTTATTTGTTATGTATAATTATTTATTTTTGTATCGAATCAGTTGGTTTTTTTGTTGTTTATATTTTATAATAATAGTTGGTGTAGGATTAACATTTTTCTCTCCTAAAAAGAAGGGGATTTTTACGGCGTTCAGATCAAAAAAAGGGTATTTTAGAAGGGCATGTCCTATTCTCGTATCGGGATCTGATTAAAATAAGCAGGGCTTGGTTTCCCCTTTAGAGTGATGCTAGAGGGGTCGCTTGTAAGTGTAAGTTCGTCGCTTATGGATGGAGGGCGTCTAGTTGCAGGACCTGTCACTTTATATATAAGAGATTCGGTTTAGACGTGCTTTTCTTATATTGCTTTTTATTTATTCATTTAAAAGTGTAGACATAACAATCTCTTTACTTTATTCTCTCTATAGGAATTATTCTTGGAGAGAATGTCATGACAAAGAGTTTTGCTGAAGAAAGCGCCAAAACACGTAAAGCTAGAGAGAAATTAAAGAAAAAATTAGATGCAATAGACCAGCAGATTACTCCTCAAGCTATACAAGAGAAAACGTTTGAAATTCATCGGTGGATAGAAAGACATGCATCCCAGCGTACTATTCTTCGAAATAAAAACATCTCTTTATTTGATGAAAATCAAAATGCTGCTGACCTAAGTAAAAAAGTCTCTGAACTAGCAGAGCAATTAAGAAAAGATTTTCAAGTCCTAAGTCAGAAAGCAGTCACTTCTTTCGATGCGAAGCCGTTATTGCAGACGATGCTAAAAACTCCACAGAATATAGCCACTGAATAAGGGCTTTGATAGAAAAAGTAGATCAGGTAATATCGTCAGGTATGAGGATTTTTGAAAGGTCAATATGAACAATGTAATAGCCTATCTGCAATCTAGGGGTCTTATCGATGCAACCACAAGTCAAGATTTATTACACAAAGTGACATCGCCGATCAAGGCCTACATAGGGTTTGATCCTACGGCCGACAGTCTTCATCTTGGCAATCTCTTAGGGATTGTTATTCTCAGGTGGTTTCAAAAGTTCGGGCATACTCCTGTTGTTGTTTTAGGCGGCGCGACTGGTAGGATTGGGGATCCATCAGGTAAGAGCAAGGAGCGTCCTCTTTTAGATGATATGACGATTGCAGACAATGTTCTTAAAATTACTCGAAACTTTTCTCGCATTCTGGATTTTCAATGTACGAATGCTCCTGTATTTCTTAATAATAATGATTGGTATGCAAAGTTTACCTTAATAGACTTTTTAAGAGATGTAGGTAAGCATTTTCGATTAGGTATAATGCTTGCCAAGGATAGTGTCCGATCGAGGGTTGATGCAGAAGAAGGCATGAGTTTCACCGAATTTAGTTATCAAATTCTTCAGGCATTTGATTTTTATCATTTATTTACGACTGAAGATGTCTGTCTTCAAATGGGAGGAAGTGATCAGTGGGGGAATATTACTGCTGGCACAGATCTTATTCGCAAGCTTACTGGGCAGCCTGTATTTGGTCTGACCTTTCCCTTGTTAACGCGTTATGATGGAAAAAAATTTGGTAAGAGTGAGGAGGGCGCTATTTGGTTATCCCCAGAAAAATGCTCCCCTTATCAGTTTTATCAATACCTAGTAAAGGTCTCCGATGCAGACGTGATCAAGCTTCTTAGGATGCTTACTTTTCTAGATTTGGAAGAGATTCAAAGACTAGAAAATAGCATGAAAGATCCTGCTTACCTTTCTAATACCGCTCAGAAGAAACTCGCTGAAGAGCTGACTGTAATGGTTCACGGGGTCGAAGGACTGCAAGCGGCCCTCAAGGTTACTCAAGGGGCATCACCAGGATCAACAGGTTTAGCTTTAGATGTAGATCTTCTGCAAAGCATAGCAGATGACATGCCTCATTGTAAGATGAGTAAGGCGTCTGTTATTGATCAAAGATATATAGATGTGATTGCTTTATCGGGTGTCGTATCAAGTAAGGGGGAGGCATCTCGTTTGGTCGCTGGGGGGGGAGCTTACTTAAATAACAGTAAAGTCGAGGACTCTTCATTAAAAATTTCCGAAAAGGATCTTATTGGAGGGGAGTTTTTGCTTCTAGGTATGGGTAAGAAGAAGAAGATTCTTATCCGTATCGAGGATTAGGGTTTTTTGATAACAATAGAATTTGCCATTCGGTGATTTCCATTCCTCATTTCCGTAATTTTTCAAAAAAAAAATAGCATTTTACTAAAAAACAGCTTGCTTGAAAATCAAACTGATACAACAATTGCGAATGAAACCACCTATATTGTAAACAGGTTATTGCAGGCTAACTAAGGAGCGGGGATCCCTATGACAACAGTGACTAAAAAAAAACTTATCCAGTTAATCTCTCAGGAAAGAGGGGTTCATCCTAATGATGTGAGAAATGTCATTCAATCGTTCCTTGATGCTTTAACTGATTATTTAGCGGAAGGGGATAGACTCGAATTTAGAGATTTTGGTGTATTTGAGATTGTGGAGCGAAAGCAAAAAATCGGCAGGAACCCTAAAAATGCGGGTGTTCCGATTGTAATTCCTGCGCGTAGAGCCGTCAAGTTCACTCCTGGAAAAAAAATGAAGAAATTAATTGAAAAAGACTCCCCCAAAATCCCCGCCTCCTAAGGCGTGATAGATTTTTATTTCTAAAAGAGCCTCTTTTTTTACAGAGGCTCTTTTGTATAACAGAAAATAAATACTAATTTTTTTCTTTACCGACTCATTCTATAAAAAATTCTTCCAATGTCTTCTAAAGATTGAAAAATATTCAGAATTGTTGATAATTGACTGGATTCTAAGGGAGATAGAGCTCATTTAGCTTGTTTTAATCTTATTATTCCGTTTATTATGTATGACTCTAGTTTATTAATCAGATCTTTATGAGAGGGGAATCCATTGTCAGCTCCTAAAGTGTTTTTTATTACAGTTATAGCTGCTTTCTCAGTAATTGGAGTGGTGTCTGTTTTAAAGAAAAGAAGAGTAAATCCAGTGGCTATCGAGACTCATACTTCTATGTCTAGCCCTACCCTCCTTCCGGACCCTGTTGTTATGGCGTCAGCACTCACCATCGAAGGGAATGAAAAAATAGTCTCTCAAAAAAGTGTATTGAAAGAAATGCCGGTGATTGATCGGATGTATCAGCTTTTTAATACAGGGCAGAATAAGTTGCCTATTGTTGAAACTCTGGCTTATTCCAGCACCGTTCCTTGGTTAAAGGGGAGGCCAGCTTGGGTGGCAGATTATGCAGCTTATTACGGAACTTCGAAGCATTTTATTGCTCGTAGCCTGCACGGAAGTTCGGATTACTTTAACCAGGTTGTTTCACAAGGCAGTAAATTTAATGTTTTTCGAAAGGATAAGAAACTGCAGTTTCATCTTTTAATTGATGTGTCAAAACTGAAAATGGGGCTGTATTATTACGATATAGTTAGCAAGGAACGAGTCTTGCTTAAGACTTATTCGATCGGTCTCGGAAGAAAAGACCCTCTTAAGCCGTCTGGTAGTCTAACTCCCCTTGGAACCTATGTATTGGGTGATAAGATTGCGATTTATTCTTCCGGCGTTATTGGGTTTTTCCATGATCAAAAAACGGAAATGATTCGTGTTTTTGGTACTAGATGGATTCCTTTTGGTCAAGCCTTGGAAGGAGCGACTGAGCCTGCAAAAGGATATGGGATTCATGGAGTTCCTTGGATTGTCGATTCGAAAACTAGTGATTTAGTAGAAAATAGAGGATGTATTGGCAAGTATGAGAGTGATGGTTGCATCCGTTTATTAAATGAAGATGTGGAAGAGGTGTTTGCCATCGTTATTACAAAGCCTACATTTGTGCATATAGTTAAAGACTTTCAAGATGCCAATCTACCCGGCACGGAAGTTGCGACCCCTACACGTTAAACCATAAGGTGGAATGTTTATGTTGCCTCATGAGAAGCAAATTTTTGAATATGAAAAAACTTTAAATAAGTTGAAAGAGCAAAAAGGTGGTAATTCCCCGTGGTCTGATGAAGAGGTGGTCAAGCTGGAAAAAAAATTAGATCTTTTAAAAAAGAAGATCTACTCTGAGCTGACTCCTTGGGAAAGGGTCGGAATCTGCCGGCATCCACAAAGGCCTAAAGCTATTGATTATATCAAAAATATTTGCCAGGATTTTACCGAAATTTGTGGGGATAGACTCTGTGCAGATGATCATGCGATAATTGCCGGTTTTGCAGTTATTGGTGGGATTAAATTTATGGTCGTCGGTCAAGAAAAAGGAAACGACACAACATCTCGTTTGAAGCGTAATTTTGGCATGCCTCATCCTGAAGGGTACAGAAAAGCTATGAGATGTATGCGTCTTGCTGCTAAATTTCAGTTACCTGTGTTGGCGCTTTTAGATACACCTGGTGCCTACCCAGGGCTTGCGGCGGAGGAGAGGGGTCAAGGTTGGGCTATTGCCAACAACCTAATGGAGATGTCAAGGCTACCTACTCCTATTATTGTGCTTGTAATCGGTGAGGGGTGTTCCGGTGGAGCTCTTGGCATGGGTGTGGGGGATGTGATTGCTATGTTACAACATAGTTATTATTCCGTTATTTCTCCTGAAGGATGCGCCTCTATTTTATGGAAAGATACAAGTAAAAATGAAATCGCGGCTAAGGCCTTAAAGATGCATGCAGAAGAATTAATTCAATTGGGTGTAATCGATGAGGCGATTGAAGAGCCTCTGGGGGGTGCTCACTTAGATCCTCACTCAGTATATGTAAGTGTTCAGGCCTTTATTGAAAAGCAGTGGAAGGTTCTACAGTCCATCCCTGTTGATCAGTTGCTAGAAAAACGATATCAAAAATTTCGTAGTATGGGGAAGTTTGAGCTAGAAGACAAGACTGTCCTGGTGTAAGATAGCATAGTTCTACACCTACTTTTGGATTTTATCTATGAGATTATTACTGCAAGCTGCTCTACGTACAAGAAAACATTTACCTTTGCTTTTGATTACGTTTGGTACTTTGATCTTGCTTACAATAGCAAGTCAGTTAGAGATGTTTGCTCTTGGCATTTTATCTAATAATGGATCCGATTTCTTTTCTCTTTTTTCATCTTCCTCTCCAGTAGCTGCTGAGCATACACAAGGAATTACGCTAGATCAGGTACAGGTTAAGTGGGCCGAGATCGATAACGGGCAGGGGATGATCACTAAGCAAACGGCTTCAGCTTATCTTGCAACCCAAAAGGAAACGAATCCTTTGCACTGGGCTTTGCATTTAATCAAGGAGTATTTTAATTTCTCCAATAATATCCTTGCTCTAATTATCATCCTTATGGGTGTTGCGATGTTTAAAGCTGTTTGGCTATTTGCCAGTAGATATGCAACGCAGCTTATAGCGATTCGTGTAAGCCGCGATCTTCGGTTACAGTATTTTGAGCATATTCAATCCTTGCCAATGAAGTTTTATCAGCAGTATAATATAGGTAGTCTGTCTTCCAGGATCGTAGGGGATGCTGGTCAGATCGCAGTTTCGATTAATTCCCTTCTAACAAATTACTTGCAAACTCCTTTTACGGTAATTACATGCCTGTCGATGTGTTTTTACCTGTCGTGGCAACTTTCTTTAGTTGTTTTTATTGGCGCTCCGTTAATTGTTCTGCCTATTACGATTTTAGCTAGACGTGTCAAAAAAGTATCCAGGCAACTCCAGAGTAATCAAGAGCGGGTGGCCTCTGTTCTGATCGATTTTTTAGCGGGTATTCAAACAGTGAAAATTTTTGCAATGGAATCTTTTTCTTTCGTGAAATACCAAGAGCAAAATAATCGTACCGCTGTTCTAGAAAGCAAAAATGCGAAATACGGGCTCCTGATACGTCCTATTCTGCATGCGATTACTACGCTCTGTTTGGCAATAGTTGTTCTTTTTGGTTTATATACGATTGGGCTAAGTTTATCTCAGCTTCTGGTTTTTTGTGGTCTTTTGCAGCTTGTATATGAGCCTATTAAAAAATTTGCTGATGAAAATAGTAATATTCAACGGGGTGTGGTAGCTGCCGAGAGGATGTTCGAGGTGCTTCATATGAAACCAGATATTGCAGATAAGGTAGATGCCGTAGCTATTACATCGTTTCACGATGCAATAGAATTCGATCATGTTTGGTTTAAGTATCAAGATGAATGGGTGTTAAAAGATGTGAGTTTTACGGTAAAAAAAGGGCAGACTGTCGCGATCGTCGGTCCTACTGGTGCTGGAAAATCAACGATTGTTCAGCTTTTACCAAGGCTGTATGAGGTGCAAAAGGGGGAAATACGATTTGATGGCAAGCCTGTAAATGCCTATACCCAAAAATCCCTACGAGAGCTTCTAGCTTTTGTCTCACAAAAGCCCTTTTTATTTGCGGATACTATCCATGCTAATATTGCAGTCGGTAGGGTATATTCCAAAGAGGTTATTGCTTCTGCAGCCCAGAGAGCGCGTGCTGATGAATTCATTGAACGGCTTCCTCAGAAATATGAGTCAGTTCTAGCAGAAGCAGGACAGAATCTTTCAGGCGGGCAGCAACAACGACTGGCCATTGCCAGGGCTCTTGTAAAAAATTCCCCGGTACTTATTTTGGATGAAGCAACATCCGCACTGGATGCTATTAGTGAAAACCATATCAAAACAGCGATTTCTTCTTTGCGTGGAGAGGTGACTCAGATTCTCATTGCTCATAGGCTTTCTACCATTGAACATGCAGATAAGATTATCTATTTAGATCAAGGGGTTAAGATTGCCGAAGGTACTCGTGAAGAGCTCATGGTATGTTGCCCCCCTTTTAAATTAATGTGGGATACGATGTTTCGCACAGAGCTTAAATCTGAAATAGAAGAGCTGGTAGAACTCGTCTAAACCTTGGTTGATTTCTATTTAAAGATGCTAAAAGGTGTTTCTTTACATGATCAAAAGCTAGAGGAAGAGCCCCTGAAATCTACAGAGGCTCAAAAAGGATCTTTTTGGCGGCTTACGCTCTATATAGATAGTAGTCCTATTGTTTCGAAGCTGTCTTTTAGTTCTTTATTATCCGGTTTATCAAAAGCTCCACTTTGTTTTAGCCAGGCGATATAATCTTTAGGGACCTCTGATAAGGATTTACCTTGATGCTTTCCAAAAGGCATTCGCGAGAGTTTTGTTGGCGTCGATAGTAAAGAGAGGACCTGTTCTATAGTTAAGTCATCAATCATTTGGCTGAAAACGGCGTGAAGGACGATGACATCATCAAGCGCTCTGTGGGCTTGATTAGAGGGTATTCCATAAGCCTCCCTTAAGACTTGCAGGGCGTGCCTCGGTAGGTCAGGTCGATATTTTCTTGCCCATTTTAACGTGTCAATGTACGGCCATTTTGGAAGTTCTAACTGATGTCTTCCTGCTTCTGCTTCTATAAACAATTGATCGAAATTGTCATTATTATGAGCAATCAAAACAACATTTTCTCCGCAAAATTCTATAAATGCTTGGCCTACTTCTTTAAACGAAGGGCTCGTTGCAACCATCTCATCAGAAATGTGGTGGATGGCACTGGCTTCTTTAGGGATTGGGATCCCTGGATTTATGAAACGGCAAAATGTCCTATTATTGATCGGATCAAAAGCTGCAAGTTCTATAATTCGGTCCTTATCAGACTTAACGCCTGTAGTCTCTGTGTCGTAGTAAATGGGTGTTAAAGTCATTGATCATCCTTCAGTAAGAGTCGCTTAATGGGTCTTGTTTTCTATAAAAGCAGTCAGCTGGAAAGGGATGGGGTATCGCGTCTTCTGCGCATCTCATGCTTTTATCTGCAAAAGAGTTAAGTTAACGAGAAACTCTTATATTTTTCAAGCTCCTCTTGGTTATCCTGTTT
>CAMDPQ010000066.1 GCA_945905275.1 Chlamydia trachomatis | reverse complement strand
CAAAGTCAGGATCTAACTCGAGTGTGATATTTTTCCAGCTTAGCTTTATCCCTTGGGAGGTAGGCTTTAATTCGATAAATTTTTTCTGATTCTGATTTTTTAGTGTACTTAGATGATATCGAAATGTGGAATCGGGAATGTTCTGGATCGCACACCAGGCTCTTGTAGAAAGTCCGCTCAGCTTGTACTCTTCTATTCTTTTTTGCCATTCTGATTTGTTCGTCATGCACTGCCTCCTTTTTTTTATTTAAGAAGGCATCATTTTATCTAGGGAGAGAGATTGCTTAAAGATGGGCTCGCTTACCGCTTACACTTGAACCAGGGACCGACGGGTTATGAGGGAGGGAGAATCTCCTACCAACCACTGCAATCCAGCCTTTATGATCTAGGCTATAAGCGCATTAAACCTAAAATTGCAAATCAATTTGAGTGGGTAGGGGCCATTAAGATTTCAACTCATTGCACCGTTTTTGCACCGTTGCAGCTCTTAGGAGTTAGGATGCAACCTGCTTGACAGTCTATAAAATAGGATTGTATAAAGGTCTCCCAAAAGAAACATTTAAGGAGTTCAGTATGATTCTCAAAAAAATTTCAGTCGTAATCGCGGTTTCTATGTTTGTAATAGCTCCAACTCTACATGCTGCAAACGGAGGTCCTGGTGGTCAAGGTGGTCACTCTGGCGGTGCTGCGGGGCATGGAGGCCACGGAGGAAATAGTGGATCTGGTCATGGAGGACCTGGTGGAAACGGCGGCCATGGCGGTAGTAGTGGAGGCAATGGTGGAAATGGCGGAGATAGTAAGTGAGGCTTTCTCTATTCAGAGTCCTCTTTGTTCTTTCGCTGTTAATGACCTCAATTACATCGATTAAAGCTTATGCTGGAAACGGTGGCAATGGCGGCAGCGGTGGTAATACTATTTATGGTCCGGGTGGTAATGGAGGACATGGTGGTAATAGCAACTCCGGTAAAGGCGGAGATGGTGGTAACGGAGGGAATAGTTTTTTCAATAAAGGTGGAAACGGCGGTCACGGTGGTAATGGATCTGAAGGTGGAGGCAAAGGAGGCAGCGGTGGTACAGGCCCTTTGGGGAAAGGAAGCTATGGACAAGATGGCAAAAAAAAATAAAGGATTAAAAATGAAAAGCAGGTTCGTTTCAACAATGTTATTTGGATTACTTCTGGTGGCCTCCGTTTCGATGACAGCTTGTGATACAAAAGAATGCAATTCGCAAGAGCCGAACACCTGTGAGTCTACTCGCGCTAAAGATGGAGAGAATGGTGCTGATGGATCTGGAAATGCAGACGGTCAAGATGGCGGGCATGGACAAAAAGGCATACTGGGTCAGGATGGAGGCCAGGGAGGAAATGGCGGTAATAGCGACTTTGGAAAAGGTGGTAATGGTGGCAACGGTGGAGATGTTGATTAACGGCTCCACCCTCTAGTTTTGAAATTGTCAACAAAGACAAGCAGTTACTGGATATTTGCCTTGAATACGGCAAATGTCCTTTTTGTTCACGAAGGTGTTGAATCTAACAAAAAGCTGTGCAGGATCTTAAGAGGTTGCCCTTGAACTCGACTTTGCAGCTTTTAGCCGCCTAACTCACGCAGCTTGAAGCATCCGTTTCACTATCCGACCACTGTCGCTGCGTCTCTACGCCGAGATGTTCGCGTGTCTCTTCAAACGTTACTTCAAGACTCCATCTGTCTACGTATAGCTCGATCATTTGTTCTGGCGTCATGAGGGAGTCGGTACTCATCAGTGGCATTGGATCCATTTTCCCAGTGGGATCAATGACGAGAACCCACCGCATTGGGATCGGTGTGCTTCCATCTGCTCCCCACATGCACGTAGCAGAGACGTAGCGCACCTGACGCTTGATCCCACTGTATCCAACGATCTGAACATCTTTCCATGGGAGATTGTCCAAGGACAGCATTTGCTTGAAGTTCATCAACCTCTCGCCTTTTAGTGACGTGCGCCCTCTTTGATGTGGCGACCTCTCCGAGGGGAAGGCAAAGAGGCGTGCATTCATTTTTAGCCTAGACACGAGAGTGACCCCATAACGGATGCAATCCAAGGTCAGCTGCCCTGCAGCAAATCCTCCATCTCCCACAAGGATCAATTGCTTGGCTTTGCCAATCCATCTGCGTACTTGCCTCACCATCTGACTCGCCCAATAAAGCGTGGTTTTGTGCCGCCGTTTTTTCTGCTCGTCGTATTTTTTGGAATATTCCAAAACGGTCAAGAACGGCAAAGCAAGTGCCCTGGACATAAAAGGCAGTCTGACTGACAACGCCATGACGAGCCATTTTAATCCCTAACTCCGCCTGAAGTTACGTAATAACTTAGCTATAACTTCATTATTTTCTTGAGGTTATAGCTTTTTTTGTGTCATAATCCTATTACGTATCATGCGTAATACGGAGACACTGTGACTCTTCCTAAAAAACATCCTGAATGGGCTTTAAAGTATAAGCAGCCCGGCTCTGAACTTCGTCTAATGAAGGGGCGCTATTATTTATATGCAGTCACTAGTAAGTGGAATAAAGAGAAGAAAAGAGCTCAAAAAATCACCGGCAAACTCTTAGGGCGGATCACGGAAGATAAGGGTTTTATTCAGACAGGCAGCAGACTCACAGTTCTTGAACCTCGCCTTAAAGAGCTGTCTGTTAAAACATCCGGCATTGAGACTCTATTAGGCCCTTTGATGAAGGATGTTCTTGAGGCTCTTAAAAAGCATTTTGGAGCCAATGCAGAATCCTTATACTGCGCAAGCATTATGAGGCTTACGCATCAAGCTCCATTAAAAAATATGGAGCTGCACTTTACAAACGATTTTTTATCTGAATCATTTCCAGATGTCCCTCTTGTGGATAAAAAAATGACCGCCCTTCTTAAGGGGGTTGGTGAAGACAGGCAAAAGGTTGCAGCCTTTTTTAAAGAGTTCTCACGTCCAGGAGAACATGTGCTTATGGACATGACCGCTATTCATTCAAAATCCAACGAGATGAGCATAAATCAACCCGGATATAATTCTCAGGGATGTTTTGATCCACAAGCGAACCTTCTTTTACTGTTTTCACAGACTCAACATGAGCCTGTTTATTACAGACTCTTGCCTGGCAATATTCGTGATGTAAAGTCGGTAAAGCTCAGCCTAAAAGAGGCTGGGATTAATGATGCTGTCTTTATTTCCGATAAGGGGTTTTATTCTGAAGATAACGCCACAGAACTTGATGAATCGGGTCTTGCATATATCACATCAATAAAGCGTAACCACACTCTAATCGACTATAAGCCTCTTCAAAAAAGGGGCAAGAAAGGACTCTCGCATCACTTTAAATTTCAGGAACGATTTATTTTCTGTACTCTGAAAAAAATCGATGAAAAAAGAACTCTTTACACCTTTCTTGACGATCGACTGAAGCTTGAAGAAGAACAATCCTATCTCAATCGAATTGAAACTCAAAAAGAAGATAAGCTAAACATAAAAGACTTTCATAAAAAGGCTCACGCTTTTGGGACAATGAGCATTTTAACAAATCTTAAGAAAAAAACACCGAGCGAGATTTATGGATATTATAAATCCAGGATGGAAGTGGAAACTGCTTTTGATGCATTTAAAAACACTCTTGAAGCAGATCGCACCTATATGCAAAACGACCAAGCCTTAGAGGGCTGGATGTTTATAAACTACCTCGCCCTACTTGCCTACTGGCGAATCTTAAAGCTTTTGGTCAAAAATGAGCTCCTAACAAAATTCTCAATCAAAGACTTGCTGATTCACGTATCTTACATAAAAAAGATCAGAATAAATGATCAGTGGCACCTATCAGAAATCACGGATAAAACTAAAAAATTACTTGCGAAGCTTGGTTGCACTATTACGTAACTTCAAGCGGAGTTAGGGCTCAATATAGAACCTTCATCCAATTGCGTGTTTTATTCAAAAATACAAAATAGGCCCACCTTAACAGTTGCTTAGGGAAAAGAGCTTATGTCATATAGTTTAAGCCATTCAAAACCATTATCTTAAATCTAGGGGATCCATATGGATGAAAATTCTTGCATCTCCTGGCAATGCTAGCATCCCTACCTTCAGAACATTCAAACAACGTAAGAGCCGTGTGTCAGCAAAATCAGGATCTTAGCTCGAGCGTGATATTTTCCCGCCGTACCTTGTATCCCTGATACAGAAGGCTTTAATTCGATAAATTTATTTCCCTACTGATTTTTGAGTTTACTTAGATGATAGTGCAATCTGGAATCGGGAATGTTCTAGATCTTAGACCAGGCTTTTTTAGAAAGCCCTCTTACCTTCTACGCTGCGATTCTTTTTTTTCAATCCGATTTATTCATCATAACTTACCTCCTATTGTATTCAAGAAGGGATCATTTTAGATGGAGGGGTAGATTGCTGAAAGATGCCCCTCGGTTACCGCTTACGTTCAATTCTATCTATGTATATACCGAATGGTGCCAAGGGAGAGGTTGTAAAAGAGAGTGAGATGGCTCGATCTTTGACGCAATATTCACCTATCCAATACCTGTCAGGTAAGAGCATCAGGCTGGTATTTTGTTAACACTCTAGTCATTCAATGCGCCAAACTAAAATTATAAATATGCGAATTCACCAATTTTTAGTACAAGAACCCTCTAAAAATGGGCTGTTATTCGTGTATTTTTGATATAGGACGTAACTAAATAATGCGGCAAAATTAAATTTATGAGATGATCTCTGCATGATTCATGAAAAAAATAGGAAGAAACTAAAGTGGTTTCAATTTACACGCTGATTGTTATTAACAAAAACTACAAGTGGATATCGTGAAGAAAAAGACAACATCTCATTATCGCTGGTTGATTACTAGCTTGATTTTTTTTATTACTCTCATCAACTTCGTTGATCGCTCAGCCATCTCTTTTGTCATCGAACCTTTAAAGAAAGAGTTCCATTTTACTGATACACAGTTTGGCATGATCTTATCCGCATTTGGCGTGGGGTATATGCTCCTTACAGCTTTAGGTGGTTGGCTGGTAGATAAATTTGGTCCACGTATTATGTGGCCTTTAGCTGCAGTCCTGTGGTCTGTCTGCGTGGGATTTTTAGGTTTTGCAGCAGGGTTTTGGAGCTTTATTACGATGAGATTTTTACTCGGTATTACAGAAGGGCCCCACTTTCCCGCTATGACGCGATCCATTAGCAACTGGCTGCCTCCTAAAGAAAGAGCCAGAGCTCTATCTTTAGGGCTTGTTGCTATCCCTCTGTCGTCTGTTATTGGCGCTCCTATTACTTCCTATTTAGTTGCGGATTTTGGATGGAGAATTATGTTCTTTTCGATTAGCGCTCTGGGAATTTTATGGGGTTTTGTATGGTACTTTCTCTTTAGAGACAATCCAAAAGACTCTGCATTTGTAAGCGAGCAAGAGTTAAGTCTGATTAATACGGTCGACAAGCGCACAGCACAGGGGACAAATAATCAGGTTAATTGGCGTTTCATTCTGACACACCCGGCTCTGATTGCTAATAATATCGCTTATTTTGCGTTTGGCTATATGCTGTTTTTTGCAACACTATGGCTTCCCGGGTATTTCCTGTCTCAGCATGGTATGAATTTAAAAAGTGTTGGCTGGTATCTTACCATTCCATGGCTTGCTGGTGCTCTTTTCCTTAAAATAGGTGGAGTTATTTCTGATTGGCTATACCAAAAGACAGGTCAATCCCGTCTTGCAAGAGCCCATTTAATTTGGGTGTCCCAGCTTTTAGCAGCAATCTTTTTTGTATGCTTAAGTTTCACGACTACCTTGAAATTTTCCTTGCTGTTTTTAAGCCTAGGGATAGGATTTGGGATGATGCCTCAGTCAGCCTTTTTCAGTATCAATATCGATGTAGCCAAGGGAATGGCTGGATCTGCACAAGGGATTACTTCTAGCTGCCTTTCTGTAGCCGGGATTATCGCTCCCTTAGCGACCGGATGGCTGGTGGATGTAACAGGCACCTATAGCACAGCTTTTTTACTTCTTGCAGGCCTTACCTGTATAGCGGTGGTTACAGTGATTTTGTTTCTTTATCCTGATAAAGAACATGTATCAAAACCAAAGCAAAGACTAGTTATTATTCCTGAATAAAATTTTGATCATAATCTCGCCCATTTATAAAGGTATGGGCGGTTGAATCATGAATAAAAAGTACATTGTGGGGCTCTCAATAGAGGAACGAGGTATCCTCGAAGAGGTAATCAGAAAACTCAAGGGATCATCAAGAAGGGTGCGTCGAGCAATAAATCTTATTTATATTCGTTGAAAGTTATTTCGGCTTGAGTAGAGCTTTGGAGAGACCCCGCCCCCGCAGATTACTAGTGATGCCCCAAAGGGGAAATAGCGAAATAACTCGCAGCGCTAGAAAATTAAACCAAAGACGAGGTAGTCCACCCTTTGAATCTCTAAGTGTATAAAAAAGTTAAAATTTTAAATGTACCTTTTTAAGCCATTAAAAACCCCAGTTATGTGCTCAGTTTTAGCAGATTTCTGGAATAATAGGATGGATTCTTTTAGTCCAACTGATGTGAAGCTTTATCCGGTAGGCGTTCATTTCTCTTCATAGGAAATGAATATAAGGCTTATATAGCCCAAAATGACATAGAGAGCCCACCCGCTCTCTATGGAATACGGGAGAGGTGTTCTGAAAAGCATATAGGCATAAGGTCCCTAGTGATCAGATCTACTGTAACCAGTAAACAAGGCCATATCAGCGCTTAATTTTCAGGCGCCCAATTCTCAGGTAGAAGTTCGTGGTTATCAGAAAATAATTATAAATCCCTGACAATCAATTAGCTATAAGATTTTATGTATTAGCTAATTGCATCTTGCCTAGTTCGCTATTTTTGCAGTTTTCTCCAATTTTATTGGATTATTGTGCTTATGTTTTGATTTATTTTACATATTTATCCAATTTTATTGGAGTTTTGTGTTAATATTAGATTATATAGTTAAGTTGAGGCCCTATGCACCCTATTTTGCGGTTTTGTAAACTACCTTATATAGACAGTGGATCCCTGCTCCCTTTTTTAAAGGGATACACAAATCCGAATGATTTTTTATCTAGACTGGTCAAAAGTGGGGATTTGATACGTTTAAAAAACGGGTTTTATTTAATTCCAGAGTTAATGGAAAATCAGCTTATTCCCTATGAGCAAATCGGCAATCAGCTTTATGGACCTTCCTATATTAGTCTAGAGTGGGCTCTTTCTTATTATGGGATGATCCCTGAGGGAGTTTATGGCGTGACCAGTGTCTCATTTTTGCGTTCCAAAATATTTAAAACCCCAGTAGGTGAGTTTACTTATGAGCACCTATCATTACCTAAATTTTCGTGTGGGCAGTCTCTCGGTAAAAATGGACTTGGCAATTTCTTAATCGCTACTCCAGAGAAAGCTTTGGCAGATCTTGTATACTTTAAAAGTAAAAAGATGACTCCTAATGATTTAATGATCGATTTAGTAGAGGGCAGGAGAATCGATATTGATCAATTAAAAAAATTAAATAAAGGTTATCTTTTAGAAATTAAAACTGCATACAAATCGCAAAATATCAATGCCCTTGTAGAGGTTATAGGACTTTTATGAAAAACTTGTTTATAGATCAGCTATTAAATCAATACGACACAAAAATTAGTCAAAAGACCAAACTCAGGGAAGTACTGCAGCAAGCGGCGCTATATGGTTTAAAACGGGTAGGCTTTTTTGAAAAGGCAGCTTTTTATGGGGGTACTGCCTTAAGGATCCTTTACGGATTAAACCGTTTTAGTGAAGATCTTGATTTTACTCTTTTAGATAAGGACCCACAGTTTGATTTTTCACCCTATCTTTTGGGGATGAAACAAGAACTGATTTCGATGGGCTTGCATTTTGAAGTCGAAAAAAAAATCAAATCTATTGATACCTCCATACAATCAGCATTTTTGAAAATGAACACCATAGAGCTACTTCTAACTATTGGTGAAGAAGAGCAGTCAAAAAAAATAAATCATAATCAAAAAATTCAGATTAAACTTGAAATCGATACAGATCCTCCATCTCCATTTACATTCGAAGGGAAGCTGGTGTTAAATCCTTCTCCTTTCTATGTATTAACACTGACCCCTCCGAGTCTATTTGCTGGAAAAGTCCATGCGATTTTATGTCGCACTTGGAAGGGCAGGGTTAAAGGAAGGGATTATTTTGATTTTATTTGGTATATTACACAAAAGATTCCGCTCGATTTGAATTACTTAACCGGAGCTCTTAAGCAAACTGGTTTTTTGCAGGATGATGAAAGAATGACCAGAGACCTTTTGATACAAACATTACAAGAGAAGTTTCAAGCGATCGATTGGCAAGATGCAAAAAATGACATAAGGCCATTTATTGTAGATACGTCGGTGTTAGATATTTGGAGTCCTGTGTTTTTTTCCAATCTTTCCGATCATCTGTTGACAGTGTCCTAATTAAAAGGTAAGCGGTAAGCGAGGCCATATCAGAGCCTATCTAGATTGTATCCAATCAGTTTGGATCCGATACAGTCTATTTTAAAGCTCCCCCTTCAAAAACCATCTTTAAAGAAATGGATGGTTTTATTAGTTGATATAATAATTTTCAGCAAATGATTCTTGTTAAAGCAGCTATTGCTCATGTGTATTTTGAAAGCATTCATCCTTTTGAAGATAGAAATGGTAGAAATTGGGGTAGTGCAACATCTGTTCTGTAAATTTAGACTAGGGTATTTCGGTCAGATGAAAAAGACTGGAATGAAAAAGGGTCTGAATTTACAGAATAGATGTTACACTACCAATTAAAGCCTGCCTCAAGGGATACATCTATGCTCCAGCTAGATGCTAAGCGGTAAGCGAACCTATAACAGGTAGTGCAATCTTATTTCTGATAGAAAGCCTCTTTTCTTAAAGTGCAAATTCTGCTATCTGTCAAGCTATCATGTGATACAGGGTAAATGCCGGTTTTTATGCATTATACGATGGCTTTTTGGATTGGATTTCATATTGTTATTTTATTCGTTCTATTTCTGGATCTTTTCATCTTAAGTAAGAAAAAGTCGGTGGAAACGCTAGGTTCAGCGCTTTTATGGAGTGGGTGTTGGATTGTCTTTGCTTTGTTATTTAATCTATTTATTTACTTTGCCTCTGGATCAGAGGATGCTTTATTGTTTTTTACCGGATATGTCATTGAAAAATCGTTAAGTATCGATAATATATTCGTTTTTTTACTGATCTTCTCTTCTTTACATATTGATATAAACCAGCAAAGAACAATCTTGTACTGGGGGATACTCGGAGCTCTGGTATTTAGAATCGGTTTGATTTGGATGGGGGTGTCTGTGCTGACCAAATACCACTTTATGTACTACCTCTTTGGAGGGGTCTTAGCCTTTACAGGCATTAGGTTGTTTTTTGATTCTAAGCCAAGTCCTGGGATAACATCTAATCCTATGTATATACTATGTAAGAGGTTTCTGCCTATTTCCACAGATCCATCTGACACAGGTTTTATTGTGCGTAAACAGGGGCGTCTTTATCTTACAACGGCCTGTTTAGCACTTATTCTAATTGAAACAGCCGATATCGTATTTGCACTAGATTCTATACCTGCGATTCTTGCCATTACAACCAATCCCTTTATTGTATATACCTCTAACGTTTTTGCTATTCTCGGTCTGAGATCTTTATATTTCGTTCTCTGCTATTATCAACAGCGTCTATCCTCTGTTGGGTATGGTTTAGGTGCCCTGCTGTTTTTTGTAGGCATTAAGATGTGTTTAGCCCCCTTCTATCAAGTGAGCGTTGGCATGAGTTTATTGATCATCAGTCTCATACTCGCTTGTACAGTATGCGCGTCGCTATACTCCTCTAGGAAGAA
>CAMDPQ010000065.1 GCA_945905275.1 Chlamydia trachomatis | reverse complement strand
CAGCATGGACATAGCCTATTTTTTTTCAGTTTTAAAGCAACCTCAAGAGCTACAGGATAAAGGAGACCCCTACCCAAAAGATACATGCCAATGGGTCCCTGCGTACTTGATTGCAACGGATTGAATAGCCCGGTGATCTTCGAGGATATGTTCGATCTTTGTAGGGATTTTCTCCAGCTCCCGGTACCATCGATCGGCCTTTCCCCCCCGACACATACCCCGCTGTCTAGCAAGTAGAATCATGAGCAGATACAAAACAGTGACCTCTGCGGTAAAGATTTTGGTGGAGGCTACTGCCACCTTCGGCCCTGATTTTAAAAATTGGAGTCCTCGGCGTGATCAGCAAACCCTCTGGAGCCAAAAACTACAATAGGAAGAACTGCGATCGATAGGTATACTATAAAAAAAGCCTTAAGACTTACATCTTAAGGCTTAGGTTGGAGGAGGTGGGATTCGAACCCACGAAACACTTATCATGTTTACACGCTTTCCAAGCGGGCTCCATCGGCCACTCGGACACTCCTCCATAAGAAGTTGAAAAGGACAGTCGATCTTTGTCTCAGGCTTTTTGTATGGCACCGGCATCAGATAAGACACTGTTCTACATAGGCTAGAGAATCGACATGGAAGCAATTTACCATGTGCCCGATTTAAAGAAAAGAGGCACGTGGACCTGCTGACCAAAAAAGCCAAGCCCCCCCTTTTTTTGCTGAGCAAGCCGCACTATATTGCTGTCTATTGCAGAATGCATTTAACCTTGAATTTTTATTACCCCACGTGAAATAGTACCTCTAATTAAAACCAATCTCTAAAAGAGTCATGCAAAAATATTTAATCACTTTAATTCTTTCTCTATTTATCCCTTTCTTTACCGGCTGCTCCAGCAAAGACCCCTCATCCAGCAAACCAAGAGTGCTCGTAAGCATCCCCCCTTACATCTATTTCGTCAAAAAAATTGCAGGCGACCTGGTCGAAGTATCGACACTGGCTCCAGAAGGATCGAACCCTCACCTTTTTGAACCGACCCCTAAACAAATCCAGGAAGTCTATGGATCCACGGTTTGGATAAAACTTGGAGAAAGCTTTGAACATAAGATCTCTGAAACATTACATAAAAATCATAAAAACCTTATCATCGTAGACTTAAGCCAGCATATACCTCTATCCGATGAGCCACACGAGCATCGCTGCTCCTGCTGCCACCACACACACAATGAAGCACGCGATCTTCATCTATGGATGAGCCCTATCCTCGCTAAAAAACAAGCTATATCGATCTGCCAGGCCCTCCAAGAGGCAGTCCCTGAGCATGGAGAAATATTCAAGGGGCGCTTAGAGATCTTTCTAACAGAACTCGATCAGCTTCATAGCACAATTGAAGAACAACTCAAACCTTTTGCAAAACAAGCCATTATCGTATCCCACCCTGCCTTTGGCTATTTCTGTGAGGATTTCGGCATTAAACAAATCTCTATAGAGACGGAAGGAAAAGAGCCTCGGCCGCACGATATCTCCAAAGTATTGCAGAGTGTTGAAAACACGCTAGTAAAACTCGTACTCATCCAAGAGCAATACAACAATAAAGGAGCCCTGGCTATTGCCAATCAATTAGAGCTCCCCGTATGTAATATAGACCCTTATAGTACAAGGTATGATGAGATGCTCCTGAAAATCAGTGATCAAATTGCAAAGGCTAATGAACAATAGGACAGCTCTTGAGGTTCAAGGCCTCTACCATCATTTCGATACAACCACCGTCCTCGAAAACGTCTGCTTTCAGGTGGATAAAGGGGAATTTGTAGGGATCTTCGGTCCGAATGGAGGGGGCAAAACGACTCTTTTGCACCTGCTTATGGGATTTCAAAAGCCAGCACAAGGACAAATCCTTGTATTTGGCAAATCCCCTAAAGAGATCCGCCCTAACATTGGGTACGTTCCTCAGATCAATCGCTTGGATAAACATTTTCCTATAACTGTCCTAGAGATCGTACTAATGGGGTGTCTGTCTTCTGCGAACCTATTCGGAAAGCTACCGACCTCGGCCAAGCAAAAAGCTATGGAGGCATTAAAAAAGGTAGGTCTTTATGACAAAAAAGAGTCCCCCTTTGGTTCACTCTCAGGAGGACAGGCGCAGAGAGTGCTGATTGCAAGAGCCATCGTCAATCAGCCGGACCTATTGATTCTTGATGAACCGACCGCAAGCGTTGACCCTCAAGCAGAAAAAGATATTTTACAGATCCTGCAGGATCTTAAAGGAGATACGACGATCCTGATGGTCACCCATGACCTACAAACCATCATAAATCAAGTTGGAAAACTACTGTGTGTGCACAGACAGGTCCACACCCTATTGCCTAATGAGGTTTGCGAACATTTTGGCCTTGGCCTTTATCACAGTCCGATCACCCCTACTACCCCGATCGGAGCTCGCAGATGACCTTCCTCTCAAGCATTCATTTTTTTCAGGCGCTCCACACCAACCCCTTTCTTATCCTGGCCCTCATTGCAGGCATTGTAGCCTCGATTGCAAGCGGCATCACAGGCTCTTTTATCGTAGTAAAAAGAATTGTTTTTATCAGTGGCAGCATCGCGCATTCTGTGCTTGGAGGGATGGGCTTTTTCTTGTGGCTAAAAAGAACATTCCACATAGATTGGATAACCCCTTTACAGGGTGCTGTGATAGCAGCGCTTGTATCAGCCCTATTTATGAGCTGGGTCAAAGTGAAGTATAAAGAACGGGAAGATACTATTATAGCGGCTCTATGGTCGACAGGAATGGCTCTCGGCGTGATTTTTGTAGCCCTCACACCCGGCTACAATGTGGAGCTCATGAATTTCTTATTCGGCAATATCTTATGGGTCAGCCAAGCGGATATCATTACCCTCGTTGTATTAGATATCGTCGTTGCAGGCATTACACTTCTGTACTACAAACGATTTCAAGCAGTATGCTTTGACGAGGATCAAGCAGAACTCCAAGGACTTTCGACCAACCACATCTATTCCCTTCTGCTGTGTATGATCGCTCTGTCTATCGTGCTTCTCATCCAAGTGGTGGGGTCGATTTTAGTGATCGCCATCCTTGCCATTCCTGCAGCTGTTGCAAGCTATTACACCAACAAACTAGCCACAATGATCTTTGTCGCTATTGGACTTTCCATGCTCTTTACCACCCTTGGGACCTTCATATCCTATGAACTGAACTGGCCCCCTGGAGCCACTATTTCGCTCACGTCCGCATGTGTTTATGCAGCGACCCTGCTCAAAAAGGGTAAAACATCTCGCTGAGGATCAGTCCTAATTAGAAAGAAAAATACTTTCTCCAGAAACCTTTCCATGCCCCGATTTTTTTAGAGGCTGGTGCTCTCTCTACTCTTTTTGATACTTTGGCTTTAATTTTTCTCATATAATTTCTCCCTGTTAAATTAACTTGTTCTCCCATCTACATTTCGTCTAACCCCTTTTTCACTATCCTCACGTGTCGCGTGATGCTTCACGGTAAGCTTTGATTCTTTCTTTTTAGAAAACTTTTTGACTCCTCGATGCATCCTTCCCACCTTGAGCGTTGAGGCTCTTATTCATTTCATCTACTTATATTTTTATATTACAAATAAAATCTATTTTAATCAAATTAATTGCGATTAATTAATTAGTTTAAATAAAACAAAAACTAACTTGTTCAATAAAACTATTGATATAAACGTTTAACAAAGAAAATCCTTCTGGATCGCATGCAAAAAGTTAAGGGAAAAAGATTTACAAGCGCCACTGCCCCTGATTTTCACCCATACTCTCAGGAGAATATAAGGAAGGAATACAACAGAGTTGCCAGGACCAAGGCGTTCTATTGCACCAGAAAACACTTTTACTCTTGACTTTGAAAAAAACCTTCTTTTATTATTCCCCTTTTTCCTCTCCAGAGAAGTTCTTTAAGAACTCCTCTATACTTCGTTTTGAAAAATTTCAGGAGGTCCAAATGTACGCAATTATAGAAACGGGCGGAAAGCAGTACCGAGTTGAGAAAGGTGATATTATCGACGTTGAGCTCTTAGAATCAAGAGAACCTAACATCGAATTTAGTAATGTGCTTTTCATCAATAACGGTTCCGATGTCAAACTAGGAAATCCTTATCTGACACAATCTATTGTAAAAGCTGAGCTGATGCAAGAAGTTAAAGGTCCGAAAGTTATAGCCTTTAAATACAAAAAAAGAAAGGGCTATAGAAGAAAGGTAGGTCATCGTCAGCGTTACCTACGAGTAAAAATCACGGACATCGTAGGTTAAAGGAGATTTAAATAATGGCACATAAGAAAGGTCAAGGATCGACACGAAACGGTCGCGATTCTAACGCACAGAGACTGGGCGTTAAAGCATCTGGCGGACAATTTGTTACAACTGGCAGCATCATCATTCGCCAACGCGGAACAAAATGGCTTCCAGCGAAAAATGTAGGCAGAGGACGTGATGATACACTATTCGCTCTCATCGACGGTATAGTGACTTACAGAAAAAGCAATCGCACGCACGTTTCCGTTCTTCCGGCCGCATAGAGATCCCTCATTCAGAAGCCCTTTTTCTTAGGTGAAAAAGGGCTTATTTTTAGCATCATTATTTTACACACAAGTTACTATGTTTACAGATTCGCTTACACTCACACTCTCTGCAGGAAAAGGTGGCAATGGCGTTGTTGCCTGGCGCAGAGAAAAGTACATTCCCAAAGGAGGCCCGACTGGAGGCAATGGGGGCAGAGGCGCCTCTATTACACTGCGAGCGAGCAATCAGATCCCCTCCCTAGAAGGGATGAGAAACAAACGAATCATCAAAGCAGAAAACGGCTCTCCTGGCGGATCTAACTTGATCCAAGGCCGTTCAGGAAAAAACCTGATCATTACGATCCCTTGCGGGACTCTGATTAAAGACAAAAAAACAAAAGAAGTTCTTTTTGATTTTACCGAAGATGGTCAAGAATGGATTATTTGCAAAGGGGGGAAAGGAGGAAAAGGGAACCACCATTTCAAATCCTCTACCCACCAAGCACCTAACATCTTCACCGAGGGTACTTACGGAGAAAGCAAAGATATCGAGCTTGAGCTTAAACTCATTGCTGATATAGGCCTTTTAGGCATGCCGAATGCGGGTAAATCTACTTTAATGAGTACGATTACCTATGTAGCGGTAAAAGTGGCTCCTTACCCATTTACTACCCTATACCCTAATTTAGGCTTTGTACAATACCCTGATAAGACGAAAGTACTCGTGGCTGATGTACCAGGTATTATTAAAGATGCTCACACCAATAAAGGTCTTGGCATCTCCTTTTTAAAACATATCGAACGAACGTCTTTGATCATCTACGTCATTGATATCTCAGGCTTTGAAGGAAGAGACCCGGTAGAGGATTTCTTGATTCTTAAGCATGAGCTTGCATCCTATAAAGAAACCATGCTCCAAAAGCCGTTCTACATTGTACTCAACAAAATCGATATGGAAGGGGCTCAAGATCAGGTAGACAACTTTAAAAAAGAAATTCCTGTAGATCCTTCCATTATTTTTACGATATCGGCTAAAGAAAAACATGGTCTAACCGAGCTGATTGCGGCGCTTAAAGCGGCAGCACCTGCTCCTAAAATAGAGTCTAATGAACCGGTTATTGTAGTAGACCGGGAAGAAGATTACTCGATGTGGGAGCTTGCTGAAGCAACCCCCTGAACATGATGAATAATCGAGAAGTACTTTAACCCAATGAAAAGGTGGTCGTTAACCATCCTTTATGATCCTATCGTAAGGATCTGCCAGCTTATATTTCCTGGCTTTATTAGAGTGATCGACTATTTCCAGGAATCCACTTTGCGTCCATTTTTTGCAAAGCATAGCATTTGTTCTAGGTTGAAAGCCAAATAGATCTCCGATTTGTTTGGCTGTAACAACGTCATACTCTTTAAATAAGTCCAACCCTTTATGTTGTTTTAGATCTAAGGTATGCAGTAATGGAGAAGGATCTTTTTCCCCCTTTTGCATGGCTTGCAATCATCTGAGAGACGATTTTCTCAAAACCAAAAGCCCTACCTTCGATAAAATATTCCACCCAATAAGCACTGCCATTTTTAGCTCATCCCAACTAATGATTATGAGACGGGCCAATACTGATGGATCGATAATACCCAAGCACATTTTTTGGATAGTATTCTTCAAGAGAATACAGACCTTTTACATCATACCCACCAAGATGCAAAATCAACGTCGTGAGCAATCGACTGGTTCTGCCATTACCCTCATAATAAGGGTGAATTATTGCAAATGGATAATGTGCAATCGCCACAATAACAGGGTAAAGTAATTCTTTATTTTCTTTGATCCATGACACTAAGTTGCGCATAAGACCCCGAACATCTTTCGCTATCTTTGATAACGTCTTATCCATCTTGATAAGTTGTTGGCTTAATCCGTGTTCTTTCATTACTCATTACTAGAGCGTGTAAGGCCTGCATAATCTTTTCGGTCAAAGGATGATTTTTTCAGCCATATTGTTCTAATTGCGCTAGAGCAGAATAATAGCCCCTGACTGCATGCTCGTCCCTCTTCCTACCCGGAAAATACCCTTTTAAGCTGAATGACTTCTTGGATCTCATCAGGATTTTTGCAATTCTAGGGGTTAGAATATAGATCGGTTTAAAAGTTATCGGCATAATATAACCTCAATATCCGTTTTTCTTGAATTATTCAACATGCCGATAACCCGGGGCATATCACATTACAAGCGCTTCATTCGAAGAATCGGGAGCTAGAAAATAGATTTGAAAAATAGCTATAGACCTCTTATAGAACACTCTACGGTCTCAAACGATAGCAGAGCCTCATACATTGTATAGAAGATGGGAAAGACAGGCCTGAATAAAGAGGGGGCATATCCTTTCGAACAATGGTAGATACAATAAAAAAGAGTCGAGAATCGCCCCTCCTACACATTCTTCGGAAGAACCAAACTCATCTCTTTATTAATTGCTGGCTCTTGTCTCGAGCAAAGTAAGACCTCGTTTCACCAATAACCTCTGAAGACAGCCCAGCTACCCCTATTAAATTCGTTAGCAACATCAAAGAGATCGATAGATCGGCAAGGACCCAAACCAGCTCTACCCGCGCCACAGCCCCAACAGGTATAAGCAATAAATACAGATATTGAAACCACCTGGCTCTTGTTTTGCCCCATAAAAAGCTAGCCGCCTTTTCACCACAAAACCCCCAAGCGATCACTGTTGTATAGGCAAAAAAAGATAGTGCTGTAATAACCATGAGCGAGCCTATCTTAAAACCAAAAACTTGAGAAAATGCGTAAGTCACCATATTTGTGCTCTGAAGACCATCTTGTTGATATGCTCCTGTAACTAGAAGCACAAGACCCGTTGTTGTGCAAACAACCATGACAATGAGAGGGGCCACAAGGGTAACCAACCCATCCACTACGGGATGCTCAGTCCGAGCAGAAGCTTGCAAAATCGGAGCGATACCTGTCCCAGCATCTGTCGCAAATACCCCTCTTTCAAAACCTACCTGAAGGGCTTTGAACGCGCCAAAACCCAATACCCCTCCCGCTAATGCGGACCCTGAAAAAGCCGACGAGAGCATCTGAGCAAAAGCTGGGATAATATTTTGGTGATAGAAGGCAAGTACTGTTACAGCGCCGAGCAGATAAAGGATCGCCATAAAAGGAACCACAGAGGAGGCGACTTTTGCAAGCCGGCCGATGCCACCAAGGGTTACCCCACCTACGATCACCATCATTACCATACCGCAAACCAGAGGATTTATTCCTAAAGACCCAATAGGTAAAATGATCGAGTTAATTTGCGCAAAATTCCCTACTGTTAATGCAGCTATTAGAGTAAAAAAAGAGAATATAGCAGCTATTTTTTTAAATCCAAGCCCCTGATGTAAATAATACATAGGACCGCCCACGAGCTCCCCGTCCTTATTCTGCTGGCGATATTTGACGCCAAGAACACAACTAGCATATTGGATCGTAGAACCAAAAAAAGCCATAATCCACATCCATACTAGAGCTCCTGGACCACCTGTTGTTAACGCAATTGCCATGCCGGAAATATTACCTGTGCCTAAATTACCAGCAATAACCGTGGAAAGAGCTTGATACTGACTAATCCCCTCTTTTCCCCCTTGATCCTTAATAACTAAACGCCGAGCGCTAAGGAGTAATTTCGATACTTGAAGAAAATTCAACTTGATCGAAAGGTAAAGTCCTAACACTAAAATACCTGGCAAAACAAAAAATAAAGTAAACGCGCGGTTGATATGAGAAAAAAAATCGAGTACTGCCATATTCGAGTAAGCCTTATAAAATATAAAGGCTTATTCTAACATAGCAGCCACCCTATGATCCACTCTAAAAAAACCAGCTCTATAGAATCTGTTTAGTCGGTAAGTGAGGCTCCTTCGATAAGAACCGATAGACGTCGCAGGTTCTGTAGCGATAACATCTCCCGTGCCATTTTACAAACCTCATCATACGACACTGTTTTTAATGCATCGACCTGAGCGCACACCTGCTTTTCAATACTGGGCAGATTATTCAAGTTCTTCTTCAGTGACGCAATGAGTCCATGACGGACAAGATTAACCCTGTCGCGATGGACTCTTTGGTCAAAAGCCTGTCCGAATGCATCCAAAAACACCTCGATTCGCTTATGTAAATCTTGTGGTGTATGAGTGCTAGACTGGATTGCAAAATACTGCAGCAAAACGTCTTCCTGTAAAGAGCCTGACCAAGAATCAACAAGATAGGCCGTTTGCTGCTTTGTTCTTAATTCAAAAAAGAACTCACTTGCCAGAATCTGAGATAGAATTTGTTGAGCCGCCCAATTCTCGGTATAAGCCCTTCCCATATGCAGAATAAGTAAGGCTGCATTCCCTTGGCGATTGGTTTGTCTGTGTAAGACAGCAGGCTCTTGCCAAGAATGCTTAGTAGCCATCGGAGTTGCTAGAGACGGCAGATCCCAGCTACCAGATTCTCCTTGTAGTAAAGGAGCGATCGCATTCCAATATTGCTGCGCCTCCTCTACAGGCACTTGTCCGAGAAAAACACCCTGTATTTCCATAGTATTCAAAAAATCTCGCCCGTACTCCTGGCATTCATTGAGCGTAATTTCAGGCAATACACGAAATACATCCGCATCTGAATATGTTCCGAGAGAAAGGCAGCTATCTGCAACATCTCGTGCATATTCTAGAGGGTCTGGATCTTCTGTATGTAAACCGAAAAGCCCCTCACGGATCTCACCCCATAAGCCACTGTCTAAAGACCTGTCCATAAGGATCGAAATAAACTGCTGTAAACAAGCCGATTTATTTTCACCTGCAACCTCGATAACCATATATAAGCAGTCGTTATCTTTAATAAAACTCCAATTGCCCTCATAATTTGGATCAGATGAGAAACTCTCGTCCATGCACCGGGCCTTGCAAGAGCCCCATAACAAACCAAGTGCTTCATAGCGCACATCCTGATTAAACAAAGGACTATTAATAGAAAAAACAACTCTCATACTACCTTCTGGTACCTCACTATCTTGACTGAGACTCATACTCACTCTAGCCTCCTTACAAAGGGAGATGGTATCCAAAGAATCTTTTTCGGATCCTCCTTCCTCTTCAGCTTCAGGTGTCTCCACACTATCTCGGATATCGATCTCGGGATTCTCGAGAACATGGCTCCATCCTTCCAGCTTATCAACAGGAATCTCTGTAACTTGGTATAAGGTCCCCATCCATTTCTCTATATGGCTCATTTCGATACCGGTTTCAGCAGAAGGAGCTACTAAAAAAAACAAACAATCCTCGGCTCTCAGAGAATCTAAAAACTCAGCCATATCCTGATTAGAGGCTCTTTTGGTCAGATACCTTTGATAGGGATAAATCTCTATCGAGTCCTCTACGAGAAATTCGGCATGATCCATGGCACAATCAAATACACTACCTCCGGAGGACTCTTGCCTACTCTCTTCTTCTAGCTGAGCCACATGATCCTGTAGGCTGGGTAATGCTCCTTTACTTCTCAAGCCTTCTAGAGCCTGAAAACAAGTCGCAATGACATCCTCTACTTGTTCGACCCCTTGACTTGTTAAATCGACACTGATCTCAAAGAGCA
>CAMDPQ010000064.1 GCA_945905275.1 Chlamydia trachomatis | reverse complement strand
AAGCTTTTTGATTTCTTAATGATGTAGGCGTATTTATGTCTATGCGCCTTTTGGTGCCCCTATTTGATTTGAAATAAAGGAATTAATCATGATCTCTATGACACCAACGCCTTCGCACGTGATAGAGTCATCTTCTTCAGTGCTGCCGCAAGAGAAGGCTTCTTTACAGACGCTTGAACCAACTAGATCTGCTAATGATAGCTTTATCTGTCGAGCATTGCGCGATTGTACTAGGCAGGGATCGTCGGTATCTGATGAGCTTAAAGATCTTCAGCAGAAGGCTCAGTTTTATATTAATAAAGCTGCTTTATTACCTGATGAGGTGGCGTTATCAGAGCAATTATTCCGGGTTCTTGAGGGCTCAGCTGATCATGAGCTTTTGTCTAACGGCTCAAGATTCACCCTCAATCAACATGTAATAGATGCCTTTAAAGACTCGGATGGGACGTCATTTTTCAGTACGGCAGCTAGTTCTTCGCAACAGGTCCTGGAGCTGCTGAAGACACAGGAGACTGAGCGCACTGGGTGGAAAGATATGCGGAATAATATAGCTCTCTTAGAGTGTTTGCAGAAAGGATTAACTCTCCGATTGGATACAGGTTTATTGGAAGACCTCATTAGGGCATTAGATTCTCATATTCGAGACACATTGCTAGGCAATGTGGGGGATCAATCGAGGTCTAATCGAGAAATGCCAGGGGGAGACCAGCTTTCGAGCGAGCTATCTTCAGGTCTTCCAGTTGCAGAAAAGAGTCTGTCAGAAATTGTCGCTAACTCTATTTTGCCAGCATCGATTGCCCAGATCGTTCTGGATTTGAAGCAATTTACCCGTAATGCTGTGGAGATAACAGCGCTAGATACATTCACAAGGTCGTGGGCGAATTTGGATGCCCTTCAGTTAACTCCTGCTCAAAAGAGGAGTCTAGGTGTGCGTATTATAGAGGAGTATTTTTCGATGCAACCCCTTACTACTCCATCATTTAGTAATCTGGGGGTTGGGTTATATAATTCACGGAATGATTGTTGGGTCAATGCTGGCCTTCAAATGATTGCGATTGTCCCGGTTATGCAAAGTTGGATTAATGTAATTGAGGCAGGGGTAGATGCAGATGTGCCATTTTTAGACACTTTGGAGAAACAGGTGTATGCTAAAGTTATGTGTCGTGCCATTCGTTCATTTATTGGGGAAACTAGATCAAGAAACCCACCACCGCTCTCAGAAGTGCATACGTCTGTGATTCGTAAGGCCTTATCGGTATTGCGTCCAGAGCAGTATGTAAATGATGCATCCATACAAGAAGATTCTGTAGAGTGGCTTATAGTTCTTAATACTTTATACGAACGGGTTATACAACAAATGCCTGAGTTAGCACAAGGGAACCAGACCTTTGATAGCCAATTCATGTTGACTCATCATAAGCATTGGCAGTCAACTGACACGCTTCGGCCTTTAGAAAGAGAGGTCTCAGCGGTTCCTCATGGGGGGCTGTCTCTAGAGCAGCTAAGTCGTACCTTTCATGTTGCAGTCCCTAAGAATCATGAGTTTGCCTCCACTCATCTTCAATCCTTTAAGGACTGTAATGGCTCGCTGACACAGGCAGAGAGAGGGGAGTGGGAAAGAATTCTGGCAGCTGCTTTTCTACAGGACCTGTTTGTTGAAAGGCCTTCTGAGTTCACAGCGTATTTTGGTTCTGAGCAGATTGAAGGAGTTCTTTATGAAAGAAACTATGACTGTGATCGACAAGGCATTAGGTATGAAAATCCTCCTGAAGATTTATTTTTAAACATTAACTTAGATGGTGAATACAACCAGGCAACGAGGCAGATATCTAAATTAGTCTCTATAGAATCGAATAGATTATTCGGCACTCTATTCAGCCGATCGACCCCTTTGAGAGTGCCTTTATTAGAACGGTTTACTCTTCCGGCCTCTTATGTAGGAGGTGAGCAGGGTGCTTCCTATGCAGTGTGCGGTACCATTAGGCATCTGGGTACTGTAGCTCGGGCAGGTCACTATGTCCATTATCGTAAGACAGAGCAGGGTTGGTTACGTTATGATGATGGTCATGTCACGAGCGTTACCTCTGCTGACGATATTAAGGCGCTATTGCAAGAGGCCTCTTTCGTCTATTATAAAAAAATCGAGGAGATAGATCCAGACGCTGTTGTTGCCGGTGAATTTTCTGATATAGAGCGAGAGCTCACTCAGGTCAAACAGACAATGATGTTAAGGATGCCACCTACACTTTTCGGTGGATCAGCTGCTGCCCGCGCTATTCTTCCAGGCGCAGGCCAGCCATCTTTGGGTGTCTCCTTGAAGAACCGTGCAATGGCTGCCATCCGTGGTGCAGCAAGCTATTTAATCTCTCAGTGCAGAGGTTTATGGACATGGATAAAAAGTTTTATCTATAAATAAATTTCTGCTCATTATATTCCCTTACAACACCCCCTTTTTTTATCGATAATAGAGAAAAGAAGGGGCGTTGTATCTTGTTGCAATAATTTCTTTATCAAACCGACTATGTGTGATATAAGAAATTTTTGAACCAATGAATCCAGGGGAATTCATGGCAAGCTTTCCTATTTCCTACTCAAGTCTTAAGTTTATCGAAGATCTGTATGGCTTATATCAACAAGATCCATTACGTGTGGATAGCTCATGGCGTTATTTTTTTGAGGGAATGGAATTTGCACATCCATTGACTCAAAGATTGCCAGGTGAGGAAGGATCTCTTTCAGGGCGTCTGGCTTTTCTTGTGCAAGCTTATAGGATGTATGGGCACTTAGCTGCTGACATCGATCCTATTTGTGCTAAGGTACAGAAATCAATTCCTGAGCTCGATTATACCTGCTACGGCTTGGATGTTAAAGATCTAAGTGCTGCTTGCTCAAGCTTTGGGGTTCTTCCCTATTCCGAGGTTATCGTATCTGATCTTATTAACACTCTTCAATCTACCTATTCGGGCAAAATCGGAGTCGAGTATTTCGGTTTTCCTCATCGAGAGAGGCAGATATTTATAGAGAAATACATGGAAACAGAGCTTTCCGCTAAACTCGATTCGGCAGAACAACTATTCATTTTTGATTATTTAAATAAAGCAGAGCTTTTTGAAGCGTTTATGCACACCAAGTTTGTGGGACAAAAAAGATTTTCTTTAGAGGGTGCTGAGACATTAATTCCTATGCTTGCAACTCTGCTAAGCAAAGGGGCAGACCTTGCAGTAGAAGAGGTTATACTCGGTATGTCGCATAGGGGTAGGCTTAACGTGCTTGCAAATATTTTAAACAAGTCCTGTTCGGTGATTTTTCATGAATTTGAAGATCACTATTCCCCCTTCATCGGACAGGGGACAGGGGATGTAAAATATCATAAAGGCTTTGAAGCAGAGTTAACAACACATAAAGGTAAACAGATTCGGATTACCCTTGCTTCAAACCCCTCTCATTTGGAGTCTGTAGCACCTCTGGTAGAGGGGCGAGCAAGAGCTAGGCAAGAGATTTTAGAAGGAGATGTTCGAAGGGTATTGCCAATTGTCATCCATGGAGATGCATCGATTGCAGGACAGGGCGTTGTATATGAAACCCTTCAACTAAGTCGTCTGGAAGGGTATAGTACAGGCGGAACGATCCATATCGTGATTAACAATCAGATTGGTTTTACCACAACGCCGCAAGAGACAAGATCCACACATTACTGTACCGATATCGCAAAAGCCTTTGGTTACCCGGTCCTCCATGTGAATGCAGAAGATCCTGTCTCGTGTATACGAGCTGTATCTCTTGCCATCGAACTACGTCAAAAGTTTTCCTGCGATGTATTTATCGATCTGAATGGATATCGGAAATATGGGCATAATGAAGGGGATGAGCCAGCATTTACTCAGCCTTTGCAATACCAGAGGATTCGAGCCAAAGAAAGTATTCGAGAAATCTATAAGCAGAAGCTTGTAGCCGAGGGGATCTTAACTTCCTCCTTTGCCGATCAAAAAGAAGAAGAGTGTAAAAAAGATCTGCAGAAAGCGCTGGAACAGGTGCCTCCTTCTAATGATGCTGAGTTGGATGTGGCAGATTACTACACTCTTGTCGATCTCATTCAGGCAGATGTTCCTATTAAAACAACAAAGGATTTGACCACTCTTGCAGAGAGATTTTGTAAGGTCCCTGCCGGATTCACTCTACACCCTAAGATAGGGAAGCTTTTTGCAGAGCGTTTGTCTATACTACAGGGGGATTCCAAGTTGAAGAAGGTGGATTGGGCCACTGCAGAGTATTTAAGTTTTGGGAGTCTTCTTTCCGATGGCGTTTCGGTGCGTCTATCGGGACAAGACTCTCAAAGAGGCACTTTTTCTCAAAGACATGCGGTATGGGTGGATCAAAATAGTGCAGAGAAATATTTCCCTTTGCAACATCTGGGTCAGACGCAAGGTTCTTTCCGTGTATTGAATTCCCCTCTTTCTGAGTATGCTGTTCTGGGATTTGATCTGGGCTATAGCCTATCGAGTGGGGATACTCTTACGATCTGGGAGGCTCAGTATGGGGATTTTGCGAATGCCGCCCAGGTGATTATCGATCAATATCTGTCTTCGTTAGAACAAAAATGGAATCTTTGTTCTAACATAACCCTACTTCTTCCTCATGGGTATGAAGGGCAGGGCCCTGAACATTCTTCTGCCAGAATGGAAAGGTACTTGCAGCTGGCCGCGCAAGGCAATCTTATTATAGCCAATTGTTCAACCCCAGCACAGTATTACCATATACTGCGTCGCCAGGCCTTTTTAAAAAAACCTAAGCCTTTGGTGGTTTTTTCTCCTAAAGCTCTATTGCGTCACCCTCATGCTGTCAGTTCTGTCGAAGAGCTTTGCTCCGGATCGTTTCAGACAGTTCTCTCTGAGGGCAGCTTGGCTCAGGCATCCAAAGTGTTACTGTGTAGTGGAAAAGTGTTTTATGACCTGCTCGAAGAAAGACGGATAAGAGGCTTATCGAGTATCGCAATCGTCCGTATAGAGCAGCTATACCCATTTCCTGATAAAGAGGTCCTTGAGATCCTACAGCAGTGCATAGTCATGCAAAAAATATTATGGGTGCAAGAAGAGCATAGTAATATGGGAGCCTATGAATATATCAGGCCTCTCTTACAAGAGATAGTAGGTAGCAAGCTAACCCTTGGTTATGCAGGACGGCCCCGTTCGGCCTCCACGGCTGCAGGCTCTTATTTTTTACATAAAAAACAGTATCAAAAGATGATGGAACAGGTGTTTTCATGAAAGTCGAAATCAAAGTACCTCCCCTTGGAGAGTCCGTATCAGAGGCGGTTATCAGCCAGATCATGGTTAAAAATGATACGTATATAAAGCAAGATGGAGAGATTCTCGAACTGGAAACAGATAAGGTTAATCAGGTCTTATATGCACCCGTATCAGGTCAGCTTTTTTTAACGGTCTCTATCGATCAAGCCGTTGTGGTAGGTCAGGTGATCGGCTATGTGGATACAGCTCTGGCTTCCTCAACGGTTCCTCCGGTATCTCTGGTAAAAGAACACGCCCCGATCCCTACAAGCCCTGCCGTATCTGGAGTTAGGAAGCAAGTCGATACCTTTGTAGCAGAGATTAAAACTTCTCCGCAGCCCCAGGCTGTTAGTAAACCACGATCTGTCGATATAGGAAAGGTTCCGGCCGCTACCCAATCTCGAAAAAAAATGACAGGTCTTCGTAGAACGATTGCAGAGAGGCTTGTCAAAGTCAAAAACACCACTGCCATGCTGACTACATTTAATGAAGTGGATATGAGTGGGGTGATGGAAATCCGTTCGAAAGAAAAAGATTTGTTTTTGACCAAGCACGGCGTTAAGCTCGGATTCATGTCCTTTTTTGTTAAAGCTGTAGCTGCTGCTTTAAAAGCCCACCCAGAAGTTAATGCCTACATTGATGGAGAAGATATTGTCACTTTCTCCTCTTATGATATAGGTGTGGCGGTTTCTACAGATCGAGGTCTTGTCGTTCCTGTTCTTCGAGGTTGTGATCTATTGTCATTTAGTGGGGTAGAAAAAGAAATCGAGCATTTTGCTAAAAAAGCCCGTGAAGCAGCCATTAGTATCGATGACATGAGAGGAGGTAGTTTTACCATTACCAATGGTGGGGTCTTTGGCTCTTTGTTATCTACACCAATTTTAAATCCACCACAAAGCGCGATCCTTGGCATGCACTCGATTGTCAAGCGAGCCGTGGTCATTAAAGACCAGATTGTCATCCGTCCTATGATGTATCTTGCTTTAAGCTACGATCACCGGATCATTGATGGAAAAGAGGCTGTTTTGTTTTTGATTCATATCAAAGAGAGTCTGGAAGATCCGTCCAAGCTATTATTGGACCTATAAGGGAGATGATCATGACAGAGGGATATGATGTAGTTGTCATAGGTGCAGGGCCTGCAGGGTATGTCGCTGCCATACGATGTGCGCAGCTCGGACTAAAAACAGCCTGTATTGACAAAAGGATGGAGCTTGGAGGGACTTGTTTGAATGTGGGGTGTATCCCTTCAAAAACATTATTATATGCCACTGAATTACTGTATAAAACTCGGAAAGATGGAGCGGCTCTTGGGCTCAACGCCTCTAGTCTAACGTATGATTTCCCCCAGATGATGCAGAGAAAGCGTGAGGTGATTGCCTCGTTAAATGCCGGGATTAAAGGGCTATTTAAAAAAAACAAAGTCGTTCATATCACGGGGAGCGCTTCGTTTCTTTCTGCCCACACCCTTTCTGTATCTCAGGGGGCTATCAGCCAGACGATCACGGCACGTTATGTTATTATAGCAACAGGATCGGAGCCGACCCCTCTTCCCTTTTTACCTTTTGATGAAAGAAGGATCGTTTCTTCGACAGGGGCGTTGCAGCTCGACAGGGTGCCAGATAAGCTCGTAGTCGTCGGCGCAGGTGTCATAGGAGTGGAGTTAGGGTCTGTCTATGCACGGCTTGGATCGAAGGTCACCTTCGTAGAGTTTGTAGATAGGGTCTGCTCGACACTTGATCGGGATATATCGAAAGCCTTCCAAGATATTCTTGTGAAGCAGGGGATGGAATTTCATCTGTCGTGTAAAGTAAAGTCTATTGATCTATCGGATAAAGCAGCCCGTGTCCACGTAGAAAAAGCCGATAGCTCTTTATTTACGTTAGATGCCGATATCGTTCTTGTAGCTGTTGGACGGCGTCCTTTTACGCAAGGTCTTGGTTTAGATAAGGTCGGCATTGACCTGTCTCCGCGGGGTCTGGTTCCTGTCGATGATGGTTTCCGTACCAAAGTACCCCATATTTATGCGGTAGGTGATAGTATCGAAGGGCCGATGCTTGCCCATAAAGCATCAGAAGAGGGGGCTTGTGTGGCAGAGAGTATTGCAGGGGTCGTCTCCTCTATCGATTATATATCCATACCGAGCATTGTGTATGCCCATCCTGAGATCGCCTCAGTAGGTCTGTCTGAAGAAGAAGCACAAAATAAAGGGTTTTCTGTTCAAGTAGGAACCTATTTTTTTAAGGGGAATCCTCGAGGAAAATGCATGCTAGAAGAGGATGGCTTTGTTAAAGTTATTGCAGATTCGGTAACCGATAAGCTGCTTGGTGTACATATCCTCGGCGCCCACGCCTCAGAAATGATCACAGTTGCTGGATTTGCAATGGAAAAACGGATGACCTCTTTAGATCTAGGAAGCCTTTGTTTCCCCCACCCCACTCTTTCTGAAGCGATTAAGGAAGCAGCCCTTTCTATTCATAAAAAAGCGATTCATAAATAAGTCATTATTCTATTGATTATTATGTAATTACGTCTTAACAAACACTTGATCTTTGAATTGTTGTTTAATTTGTGATTTATGATCTATAATAGAGTTGTAATCCAATAATAATCTTTAATTAATTGAGGTGGTGGTTTTATGAATCAAGATTTACATGCTAAAGTAGCTATGCTAGAGAGTAAATTGGACTATTTAGAGTCTGAGATGCAGAGGTTAAATGAAATGCTGATCGATTGTGGTTTCCCAGAGGGGATTACAACTCTAAAAGCTACTGTAACAGAGCTTTTAGAGGAAGGTATTGGCATGTCTATGCATCCTAGGAAAAGTTTTTTTGATGGTTTGTAAGACAATAAAATTCTTGTAATTCTTATCTATATCAGGCCGGTAGGTGATTTTTCCCTTACCGGCCTCCTCTCTTTCTATTCCTGGCTTTTTGATTGATTTTTCGATTCTGCCCTGATATCTTATTTAGTTATTTATCATGTAATTATAGAGAGAGATCATGGGAAAACTCATATTTGAAAATACAAACGAAGAAATCGAGCTAGAAGATGGAGCCTCCATCACTGAAGCATGTGAAGAAGCAGGCGTTCCTTTTGCTTGCACAGAAGGGGTCTGTGGTACTTGTGTTATCGAGGTGGTAGAAGGTATGAATCATCTTTCTGCCTTTACCCAGGAAGAGATGGACTTTTTAGGAGACCAAGACAGAGAGAGGCTCGCATGCCAATGCAAGCTATCTGGCGGATGTGTAAAAATTACTTTTTAAAAAAGAGAGAAATATGACAGAAGTTATTGAAAGAATCGCGCGCGATATGACGATTGAAGAGATCCTCAGTAAATTTCCTCAAAAAAGCCAGAAGCTTGCCCAAGAAATCACTAATGCAGGCTTGCACTGCGTAGGATGCCAGGCAGCGACATGGGAGACTTTAGAGGGGGGTATGTTGGGTCATGGATATTCTGAAAGCGAGATAGAAGCGCTTGTAGTTAAGTTAAATAATGTTTTATCGCAAAAAGTCGATCTTAGCACCATTAGCATGACTTCTGCTGCAGTCCAGAAATACAAAGCGATTTTAGCTGAAGAGGGTAAAGCAGGGTATGGTCTTCGTTTTGGCGATAAAGCCGGCGGATGCAGTGGTTTTGAGTATATCTTAGATTATTCAGAAAAAGCGAAAGCAGATGATGAAGTCTTCCTTGCAGAGGGTATGGAAATTCATATAACTCGTTCGATGGTTTCCCGCCTTATGGGTTGTGAAATTGATTATACCGATGGTCTGAATGGGGCTGGATTTAAAATTACGAATCCCAATGCCAAGGGCTCTTGTGGATGTGGTAAATCGCAAAGCTACTAAGGTTTTTTTACCTCTATTATTTCAAATTGCATAGAGCATAAAAAAGCAAAAGCCCCAAAGATTTTTGGGGCTTTTGCTTTTTTTAGCTAAGAGGATATACGCTCTTCCCGGCTTCTTTGGCTCTATCTCTGACCAGAATTAATTAAATATTTGCGCATCGCATCTACTACCGGTAATGGTTTGGGAAATGAGCTAGTGAGCCAACCACCGCCATACTCCAGGCTTCTGATCCTCTCAACAATTCTTCTGCGGCAATTCGTTCGATTATATAAAGTGGTATCCATAGTTTTGTGGTTGCTGAAGGACTTACTGCCTTCTGCAATATCGTAGCGGTAGCTAGAAACACACCGAAACCCAAGCAGGCTTGTGCCGCTCTCAATAATGGTGTTGTGGTTGGTTTTTTTGGTGGAGGACTTATGAGATTCTGAAGTTCTTTGACTGCCGCAGCGGGAGCGCCGACTACTGCCTTACCTGCGCTAGTAATATTGGCGCTTAGTATTTCTAAGGTAGATGGTGGCAGTTTCTCTGGCTGTTTGAGCGCACAGTGAAATCCCGCTACTGCCATGACCCCTCCAGCTGCCCAAGCTGCTAATCGTACTAAATCTCCTGAATTTACTCCGTTGAAATTTCCCATAAGTAAAACCTCTTTTTTTGTTTGTTTTTATTCGATTATTTTACAATAATCCTGTTTATTAACTTTTAGTTCAATATTAATTACAGTTTTTGTTAATGTTTAAGGATTAAATTTATTTACAGGATTCTTATTTAGTTCATTTTATATAACAAAACACACTGTATAGTATTTATTTTTTATTTGAGGTTTGCGTATTTTCGGTTTTGTTGCAGATTTTTTTCTAATCCATTACCTTCAGTCTTTTTTGAAGAAATTCTATGCATGATAATAATCGATTTCGCTCGATTCTGATCTTTGGACCACCTGGAGCTGGTAAGGGGACTTTAGGTAAGTTCTTGAGCACAGCTGGCAATCACTTTCACCTGTCCTCTGGAGAGATCTTCCGAGGGCTCGATCAAGAAACACGAGCAGGTAGCCTATATCACACCTACGCAGGCAAGGGGGATCTGGTTCCTAATGAGGTTAGAGTCGAGATCTGGCGACAGTATGTATCAGGTCTTATAGCAACGACTCTAACAAACAATTTTTGCTTTTGGATAGGATCCCTAGGACCCCAAAACAAGAGGAAAGCTTCGATCAGTTTACAATCCATAGACGGATCGTTGTTAAGTTAATTTTTCAGTAAAACATGAGTATAAAAAAGCTAAAGCCTATTTATATGTTTCTTCTGGGATTTCCTGGGATTAGTCTCCATGCCCAGCTTACCAGGCTCTGTCCTTGGGCGCGGGTAGAGGCTGCCACGCCTTTTCCGTGTTGAATGAAAGCCATAACACCCATTTTGGTTGCCTGGGGACCTCCTGCCAAGATCGTAAATCCTGCCAGGACAGCAGCTCCTACCATGACCCCTGCAGCTATTTTCTGGCCAGTACTGCGAGTTTCAGGTTCTTTTCCTTTTT